>MGYE01000071.1:15848-21047 GCA_001801625.1 Gammaproteobacteria bacterium RIFCSPHIGHO2_12_FULL_42_10 | reverse complement strand
GACCACCATTCTTTCTGCTTGCATGATATTTGTTTTGATGATGCACATCCTGTCATTATGACGGAAAAAGATGCCGTAAAATGTGAAGCATTGGCTGATTCACGTCATTGGTATGCAGATTTACGAGTAGAGATTGATCAACAGGTACCTATGCAGCTGCTTGCTGCGATTGCTCTTTAACCCGAATTTAGGATCATACTAGTTACTGCGGACGCGAAAATGGCCAGGGCTGTCCCATTGTGCGCCACGAAAATGATCCCCTTCCGGAGCGTTTTTTGCGAGGGGGCAAGGGTGCTGATGGACCAGTGCGCTATATTTTTGGGACATCGGACTGATCATCCGGGAGTGTTGTATCTTTTGAATTTGAATTTGGGTTCATTAGCTTAAAGAACGCATGCTCCTGTTTAAGTAAATCAACTAGAGAATAATTATTGCTACCTGTTTCATGAAAAATATTTGCATCTACATATTCTTGATTCACTATATTTAGAAACTTCTGATTAGTATTCAGTGGCTTACTGTAAAATTGTTCCAATACAATACCATGTTTTTGAATAACTTGCTGGAGCAATACCTCAAAAGTGATCTTTGATTTTGTAAGTTCAAAAATTAAATCATGTACTAATTTTACAATTGGAACGATATTTTCATGCATCTGCAGTTGCAAAATATCTGGTGAAAATCGATGAAACATTGAACATTCTAATGAAGCTAAATAATATTTTTGTTGTGTTATCAGCTTACTGTTGGTCCTATTTTCTGGATTGCTGGAATCAAATTCTACCAATGTTTCTTCTGGAATATATGGACCACCTACTTTGTCGCTTAGTGAAAGAAATTCAACTGGATAAAAATCTAAATCGCCTTGATTCCAACCATATCTAAGTTGATTCATATAAAACCCACCTATACCTGGATTATCCTCTAAATATTGATTAGTAAATTGAAGTAAAGCATTTAATAATGCTCTTCGTTTATATGAATCCACCCCAAATTTAGTTTTTACTTCAAAAAAATTTGCCATCAGCACAATCTGACGATCACTTGTTTCAGCTAAGTATAGCCAGATCAGAGCAACCGGATTATTAGTCGTTTTATCAGTGGCCACATGAAATAACATCGCATCGTCCATACGTCGCTGTACAATAGCTTGGAATTGCGAGCCATTTGTTGCTAAACAACAACCCACTTCATTGCCCAAGAAAAAAGTATCTATTTTGTTTTTTGACCACTGGGCTACTTCAATGTAGGTTGGTTTACTATTAGTGTTTTTAGGAAGCATTTCTTTAGGGAGGTCTTTTAATAAATTAAATTGTTCGCAAGTGTGATCAGCAAACTCAAAAAATGAATCGGGTAAGACCTTATTGTTTTTTAATAAAATACAGTGGCTAACTATATTTTTTCCAACAATCGTGTGCAAAGTATCTAGGTCAGCCAAGACACCACTAGCAGCATTTGCTTCGTTCATTCCTTGATGTATCTGCTTGTCTATTTTTGCTGTTACTTGTTTGATGTTATCATGAATTTTTTTAATTGCCTGTTGAGTATTTTTATCCAATTGTGATTGATCAATTTTATTGATTTCATCTTTTAAACAAACAAGATAGCGCCATAGTATTAAATAACGATGATCAATACTCACTTGTTCAATCGATATGTTGGAAGGCAATAAAATAAAATCATATGTTTTTTGGTAATGCAATGCTTCTTTTGGATCAATACCATGCGCCAGTAAATGATCTTGAATTTTTTTATTATGGCACGCTAAAGTTTTACCAAGCGAAGAATCTTGCTTGATGTCGTGCATAAAACTGTCCGAATCTCCGCCAAATAAATCGATTCTTAAAAGCTCTAAATAAACTTCTCTATACGGATCATCTTGCATCTTTTGAGTTACAGCCATTAAATTTACTAATTTTTCGACAGGATAGCGCTCTAACAAAATTAAAATAGCTGCTTCATCTAGTTGCAACTCTGAGTTTGGCAGGATTTTTCCAAGAATATATTTCATCATTTCCTTTAAAAAATCCTCGGGAGATCTATGAGTAGCCATACTCATTATTAAATCCTTTGAAGATTGCACCTTTGAAGATTGCATTAGACCAATTACGATCAAACATAATTTAAAAGTTTTAAATGCTTGAATTGTTTTTACTTGGCTCTTGCAATACTCACGAATGAAATTCACTAGATCGAAATCTTCTAATCTAGGACACACCTCTAGCATTTTTTCAAGCGGTATAATAGTATTCGCAACGAGCGATCGCATATATTTAATAGCGATTTCGCCCGCTAAATAAATAAGCGTTGTTATTTCAGGGTTATATTTAATATAGAATAATGTAATATTTCGTTGTTGATGTATTGCTGCACGACTATTGACATCTTTTAAATGCACAGCAAATGCTTCAAAATCTATTGGAATTTGGGAATCGGATATTCCTAATGCTTGCAAGACATTCAACAATGAAACAGGCATGCTGGGGGATTTGACATTAGAATGAAGCAATCTTGTATTTGACTTGCTACTTTTTCCAAAAATACGCAATGCTTGAAATAGCACTTCAGGAGTTGCAATTTTTTCTGTCAGACGCTCCTCGGGAATACCTATTCCATTCATGAGAGCATGAATTACCAAAAACTTCACATATCGTGACTGGGCGTCCGAATAAAGTGAATCAGATTTTAATAATCCTGATTTAAAATTTTTTATCAGAATAAGAAATCTATCTGCATCAATTAATTGGCCAAGTATTGGTAATAAAATTGCTATATCCAGGTAGAAGTTCTTTTGTTTATCGAAATGTTTTTTATGTATAGCAAGCACAGAGCTAATCAATAATTCTTTATTATTATATTGCTCTGATATGAGTTGCATGAGCTCCTCTAACATTTCGATAGAAATAATCCCTTTACTTATATTTACGTCAATTTGACATAAAATATACTCTAGCTCTCCCTCATTAATTCCCGAATCATCCGATACATTCTGCATCAGTTGTTCTTTAATGACTCCCTTGAAGATTTCTCCTGATTTTTGTAGATCGATTGCATACTGCATACCATGCAGATTAATGTACGGCTTACTGATGTTACTGACGCTTACATCAACATGAGAACAAAATTCTTCTAAAGTGCATTTCGGTATTTTTTTGTCAGAAAAAAAATCATCTGGAAATAGCTTGCTTAACTCAGGGCTGTTTTGTGTTGGATCAATTAACTTAAATGCATGATGAGGTAGGTTAGTTAAAATTTCCATTGTTTTTTTTAGCACGCGTTGATAATTGTCAGCGACTTCTAGATGTTGTGTTTTTACTAACACCATTTTTTTTACCAGATCATCAGTCAGCTCAATAAGCTGAGAAACCAAATGAGGCATTACGCCATTTTCAGGAGGCAAGGAATTAATTACATCAATAATCATCTGGATTTCTGTATCTGGGAAATAGTTAGGATCCTGCTTGATGCCTGATAAACCATAATAAATCCACGAAGCAGTAATGATCGCGTTGCCATTGGCCTCATCGACTACCCCCTGCTTTATCAACAGACATGTATGCCGTGCAAGCAAATCAGCTAGCTCAGTTACCATTAACAGTCCTCCCAACTTGATGCTTGTCAAAATATTTGATCTTGTATCTCATTACCCATTATAGCCTACAATCCTCATGAATGATTATATCGTCTTGTTCGCGATGAATTTTTTAAGGCATGATAGTGATTGCTGGCTTCACAAACAACCTATGAGTCATTATATTGGTAACGCTGGTCGGGCTAAATGATGGGAGAGCATGTTTAATTAATTGAATCCTCCTCTCTCCATCCCTCTCCTCCTGAAAACGGGAGGAGAGGGGACACAGATTTTAGCTGCTTAGCAATACGGTGCGCAACATGAGCGATTAAATAGGGCGTTGTTGCATAAATGATTTTTTGCACAAAACCCGTCGTTGCGAGGCCACTTTAGTGGCCGAAGCAATCCAGGAAATATGCAAATTTAAAAATTCTGGCATTTTCCTGGATCGCCACGCTCGCTTTGCGAGCTTGCGAAGACGAATTATGCAACAAAGCGATTAAATAGCGTTGTTAAACAATAGGTTGATTATCAAATGAAGATAACAAGATTTTTGAAAACGATGTGGGTGGGAGTGGTGGTCGCTGCTGTGATGGTGGGTGGCAGTAGTCTTGCTGAAACGGCTAGTCATGAGGCGATTTATACTGCAGATCAATCTAATATTATTGTGCAGGCCGGTGAACCAACCTTCACGATTAAATTAAAATCAAATCCCAGCACGGGATATGCTTGGTTTTTGCGCGACTATAATGATCGTTTGATTTCGCCTGTCGCATGGCATTATGCATCCGCTAAAACCAATTTAATGGGTGCGTCCGGGTATGAATTATGGACCTTTCGTTTAAATCCATCTGCGTTTGTTGTGCCGCAGCAAATGACAATGCGATTTATTTACAGACGCTCATGGGAGAGCAGGGATCACGC
Source organism: Gammaproteobacteria bacterium RIFCSPHIGHO2_12_FULL_42_10 (assembly GCA_001801625.1). Lineage (GTDB taxonomy): Bacteria > Pseudomonadota > Gammaproteobacteria > DSM-16500 > DSM-16500 > Aquicella. Next base: position 16,552 of record MGYE01000071.1, on the reverse strand, counting down.
AGCAGCCGAGGCTACGTTTAATGTTTCGACTAGCGCAGAACATGCGCAGTAAAGGTATATTATCCTAAATTCGGCAGTTCAAACCTATTGCGAGGGGCTACCACATTGAATCTTAAAATCTTTTTCAATCTTTTTTAACTCACCGTACGGGAGTACGGCTTCGCTAAAAAAGATTGAAAAAGATTTTAATCTTCAACGCTGTAGCCCCTCTCATTACGGTTTGAACTGCCGAATTTAGGATTATTCTTGCAGCTTGCCATCACTAAAAATTAATGTTTGCGGTGGATTGCTGCTGTTGTAGTAAAAAGTAGTGATTTTCTTGGTGGCAGTCGGCTGTATCGTTCCCGGCTGTTCATTACTCATGAAGCTGGGTTGTCCGCAAGCGGCTTTTACACTATCATTGGTGGCGCCCAGTTGAATAGTTTGACCGTTGCAAATGGTGGTTGCGCCGACACCAATCCCATTGACACTGATATTGATGACTTTTCCATTTTGATCAAAATCGACCGTTGTTTTGAGTGTACCCTGACCCAGTTGATTGGCAGAGAGTGAGACAGTTTGCGGAATGAAGTAGGTCCATTCTTGCGGGCTTGCCGCAGCTTGATCTTTTGTTTCTTGTTTATCGGGCGTGCCACAGACTGCAGAGACTGCTGCCATGGTATCTCCTGCATTAATTTGATTGAAGTTAGTGGGGCAGAAAACAG
>MGYE01000071.1:14803-15760 GCA_001801625.1 Gammaproteobacteria bacterium RIFCSPHIGHO2_12_FULL_42_10 | reverse complement strand
ATCCCGCGCTAAAAGCCGCGCGGGACGAAACAGACGACGGCAGACGCTCTTCATTATCAATCTTCTTTCTGTTCCTCATGCCCTGTTTTGCTAGGCGTTGGTTCTATTTCGCGTTTTGTAAATAGTTTAAAACGTTTTTTTGCTTTTTTGGGTGCCGATAAGACACCATGGTCTTGGTGTAAAAATCCACTTTTTGTCCATGGGAGACGTCGGTAGTAGGGTAGCGGTTCTTCAGGGTTGAAGACGGGGTATTTGATAATGTCAAAATATGGCGAATAATCAAAATCTTTTGGTGTATAAAGATAGGGATTGCGATGAAATATTTCAGAGACGGTATCAGATTCTGGCTGAATGAAAGGCAGAATAGGAAATTGTACCGCAGCAAAGGCTTCCGCAATCAATGAGGAGCAAATTTCACTTTCGGGTTTTCCGCTGTGTGTACGAAATAAAGTAGAACCCCATCTGCGTGGCAGAATGCTCCAGGGGAGCATAAAACGAGCCAAATCTACGAGATGTCTGACGTTGTAAGGCTGGCCGAGTGTTTGAATGATGTGTTGAATAACGAGTTCAATATCTGTGTGTGTAATGCCGATGGGTCGACAGATACGAATATGGTGGTGACGATAACTGCTAAGCGGTGAAATGACAGCACCTTGATCTAATAAATTTTCGAAGATCAAACGTGTTTGATCATCCGTGTCGATATGTTGTTTGATGGTTGCTTTGATGGTTTCATCTTCGATATCCATTAAACGTCCAATGTATAGCGCAGCATGCGTCCAGGGACTTTGCGTGACGGTACGTATGATGCTACTCACACGGCTGCGACCTTCAACCAAGATGACATCTGTTGGACGAATTTCGTGTTTGAGTCGAGTAAAGTCATAAGGCATGACTTCGCGGCTGGGAGGTTCATAAACAAGCCATTCGTGTATCGTTCCACGTAGTTTTTGATAG
>MGYE01000071.1:5922-14720 GCA_001801625.1 Gammaproteobacteria bacterium RIFCSPHIGHO2_12_FULL_42_10 | reverse complement strand
CAATTGTTCGTAAGGTTCATTCAATTGAAAGCGACGCATCATCGTTTGAATGGGTTCTGCAAGCACTTCCCAGTGTGCATCAAGATCAGATGCAATCACGGTTTGGTTGGGTGCAATTTTAGCCAGTCCTTGCCGTATTGATTGATAGGCAAGATAGGCATGTCCCATCGCAACACCTATATTGCGTAAGACAGTTGAATCAGATAAATCTCGTTGCCAGCGTGAAATGGGTAATTTTGCTGCCATGTGTTCTAGTAAGGCATTGGCAATGCCTAGGTTGCCTTCACTGTTTTCAAAATCAATGGGATTGACTTTGTGCGGCATAGCAGAAGATCCTACTTCATTAGCAACGGATTTTAATCTGAAATAATCGATTGAAAGATAAGCCCAAATATCGCGATTAAAATCGATGAGAATGGTATTAAGACGCATAATGGGCGCGAAGCATTCAGCGATGGTATCGTGGGGTTCGATTTGTGTGGTGTAGGGATTCCATGTTAACCCCAATGAATGAACAAATTGTTCGCTAATGGTTTGCCAGCAGATATCAGGGTAAGCGATGTGTAGCGCATTATAATTGCCTGATGCGCCATTCATTTTGCCTAAGATAGCAACTTCTGTGAATTGCGTTATTTGTCGTTCCAGTCTGCTTGCAACGTTTGCAAATTCTTTACCTAGGGTAGTTGGCGTTGCGGGTTGGCCATGGGTGCGAGCAAGCATGGGTATGTTCGCATATTCATGTGCCATTTGTTTAAGTGTTGTGAGTAGTTCTTGTAGGATGGGTAAAAAACAGGTTTCGCGTAGTGCTTGCAGCATGAGGCCATAGGCAAGATTATTAATGTCTTCTGATGTACAGCCGAAATGAATGAATTCGGAATAAACTTTTAACTCATTATCGTCTTGAATGGATTGCTTAATAAAATACTCGACTGCTTTGACATCATGTTTAATGGTCGATTCGATTTTTTTAATTTGTGCTGCGTTTTCTAGTGAAAAATCTTCTAGTAGTGTATTGAGTGTTTTTTTTGCGCGTGCGCTTAAGGGTGGTAGCTGTAGTTGATCTGCAATGCTAGTTAATGCCTCTAGCCATTTTATTTCGACAATGACGCGAAATCGAATTAATCCATATTCGCTAAAAATAGGTTGTAGGAGGCTCATTTTTTCTTGATAGCGACCGTCTAGTGGCGAGAGAGCAGTGAGGGTGGTATTCATATGGCAGTTCCTATTGTCCTCCCCCTTATAGGGAGGAGGTTTTTAATTTTATCATCAAGAGAGAGATGCGGGCTAGCGATTCTCGTCGCGACAGGCGATCACACCACCACCTAAACATTGGTCATCTTGATAAAAAACGACCGATTGCCCGGGCGTGATTGCACGTTGAGGGATTTGAAAGGTTACCTGACAGCGTTCGTTGTCTGTTGACTCAATTAAGCATACCTGATCGGCTTGTCGATAGCGTGTTTTTGCCATGGCTTTTAAGGGTAGTGCGGGGGGCGTGTTGATCCAGTGAACAGTCGTTGTGATTAAAGATTTTGTAAAGAGTGATGGGTGGTCGTGTCCTTGCGCAACGATTAGAACATTACGCTGAATGTCTTTTTTTGCGACATACCAGGGTGCTTCTGGCATACCTTTTTGTCCACCAATCATTAAAGCTTTGCGTTGGCCGATTGTGTAATACATGAGGCCATCATGTTCACCTATGATCTCACCTGTTATGGTTTCAATCGCCCCCTGTTTCTTTGGTAGGTACTCGCTTAGAAATTTTTTGAATGAGCGCTCGCCAATAAAACAAATACCCGTGCTATCTTTTTTAGCGTAATTTTTTAGCCCTAGATGTTTTGCGAGTGCGCGTACTTCGGTTTTCAGTAAATCGCCGACAGGAAAGAGGCTGCTTGCCAATTGCTGTTCATCTAGAGTGTGTAAAAAATAAGTTTGATCTTTACTGAGATCGCGCGCTTTGAGTAAGTAAGTGTGGGCATTGTCTTTTTTTAATCGCGCATAGTGTCCTGTTGCAATAAAATCTGCCCCTTGATTTTTTGCATAATCTAAAAAGGCACGAAATTTAATTTCTTTGTTGCATAGAATATCGGGGTTGGGGGTGCGGCCTGCGAGATGTTCTTCTAAAAATTGTGCAAAGACACATTGCCAATATTGTTCGGAGAAATTAACAAGATGTAACTTGATTTTCAGTTGATCTGCAACAGATTGTGCATCTGCTAAATCAGTGGCCGCTTCGCAGTAAGCAGAATCCTCTTCTTCCCAATTTTTCATGAACACTGCTTCCACATGAAAGCCTTGCTCTTTTAGCAAATAAAGCGCAACGGCTGAATCAACGCCGCCTGAAAGGCCAAGCATGATGGAGGGCATGGGGAGTGCTCTTACTGTTGTATTTTCAGGAGCATTTTAACTTAGACATCTCAAAGTGTCATCTCGCAGGGTGGGGGGATAAAATAATAGCGTCGTAATCCGCCAAAATGGTGGATTACAGCAAAAAACGCCTTGCAGACAAGCCATTTTCACGCCCTCGTTACGCTATATGATGAAATATCCGGGCTAAAAGCTGCAGAAGATTTACAATAGGAGATTTCATTGTAGAATGTGCATGCCCCTGTGCTTTAGATAACAAAAAGGATGCTTTAAGATGTCATATCTGCATATTGCAATGCCCGCCCACGGAAAAAAAATCACTGTTAATCAAAACGGTACATTAAATGTACCAGATCATCCGATTATTCCTTACATTGAAGGCGATGGCATCGGTGTTGATATTACGCCTGTGATGCGAGCGGTGGTGGATCATGCTATGAAGAAAGCATACGGTGATCACAAGCAAATTGCGTGGATGGAAATTTTTGCGGGCGAGAAAGCCATGCAGGTTTATCAAACCTCAACTGGGTTACCACAAGAAACGCTCGATGCGATTAAAGAATTTTCTGTTGCGATTAAAGGTCCTTTAACTACACTTGTGGGCAGCGGCATGCGATCACTCAATGTGGCGATGCGACAAGCATTAGATTTATATGTGTGTTTGCGTCCCGTGCGCTATTTTCAAGGCGTGCCGAGTCCGCTTAAAAATCCTGCATTGACCAATATGACTATTTTTAGAGAAAACTCAGAAGATATTTATGCGGGTATCGAATGGGCGGCAGATAGTGATGCAGCCAAAAAAGTGATTCATTTTTTACAAGAGGAGATGCAGGTTAAAAAAATTCGTTTTCCTCTGCATTGTGGTATCGGTGTGAAGCCTGTTTCAAAAGAAGGGACAGAGCGATTGGTGCGTCGTGCGATTCAATATGCGATTGATCATGAACAACCTTCAGTCACGCTTGTGCATAAAGGCAACATTATGAAATTTACAGAAGGCGGTTTTCGTGATTGGGGTTACGCGCTTGCCTGTCAAGAATATGGTGCAACACCGATTGAGAGTGGACCCTGGCACCATTTTAAGAGCCCGAAAACAGGCCAAGATATCATTATCAAAGATGTGATCGCCGATGCATTTCTACAACAAATTTTATTAAGACCTGCAGAATACAGCGTGATTGCCACATTAAATTTAAATGGCGATTACATCTCAGATGCACTTGCAGCACAGGTGGGTGGTATTGGTATTGCGCCGGGCGCTAATTTGAGTGATCACGTTGCTTTGTTTGAAGCAACACATGGCACGGCGCCAAAATATGCAGGGCAGAACAAAGTGAATCCCGGATCACTTATTTTATCTGCTGAGATGATGTTGCGACACATCGGTTTTAATGAAGCGGCAGCGCTTATTATAAAAGGCATGGAAGGTGCGATCAGCGAGAAAACAGTGACCTATGATTTTGCACGGCTGATGGAAGGCGCCAGGGAAGTAAGTTGCTCTGGCTTTGGAGAGACGGTGATGCAACAGATGTGAAAAACCAGCTCTGTCACCCCGCACTTGTTGCGGGGTCTGGTATTAAATTCATCCCAATCGTTTTATTGACACATCAGACCCCGCAACAAGTGCGGGGTGACAGCGTTTTGTGTTGTGCGGGGTGACAGCGTTTTGTGTTGCGGGGATAACAGTTGCATTGATTTTGTCTGTTTATCCCATTCGTTTGAATAAATTTTATCCTCTTCCTCGATTTCTGCAATGACGCAACACATTTTGAACAAAGATAAGTATTTCTCCCTAAGGCAATCTTCATCAACATGGTCTATAAGAAAGGTAATGTATGTTAGAAGGAGAACAACCATGTTAGATAAAGAACTCGAGTACACGTTAAATGCGGTGTTTAAAGAAGCGCATGTGACACGTCATGAGTTTGTTACGGTTGAACATCTTTTGTTGTCGCTCCTTGATAACTCATCTGCACTCGGTGTATTAAAAGCATGCGGTGCTAATGTCAATCGTTTGCGCGTGCATTTGACAGAGTTCGTGGATCGTACAACACCTGTGATTCCCATCAATGTGCATGATCGTGAAACGCAACCGACGATTGGATTTCAACGCGTGATTCAACGCGCTGTATTTCAAGTTCAGTCGACCGGTAAAATGGAAGTGGTGGGTGCGAATATTTTAGCTGCCATTTTTAGCGAACAGGAAAGTCAGAGTGTTTATTGTTTGCGTCAAGAAAATATCAATCGATTGGATGTCATTAACTTTATTGCACATGGCACGATGAAACCAAAAACCCTCACTAAGGAAGATCATCCATTTGGTCACTATGGAGAAGAAGCGCAAGAAGGTATGAACGGCGGTGAGGAGAATGGCGCTAATCCCCTTGAGCTTTATACGATAAATTTGAATACGCGCGCAGAAGTTGGTTTGGTCGACCCATTGATTGGACGAGTCGATGAGATTGAGCGTACGATTCAAGTCTTATGCCGACGACGTAAAAATAATCCTTTATTAGTAGGCGATGCGGGTGTTGGCAAAACCGCCGTTGTTGAAGGGTTAGCACGTTTAATTGTTGATAAGAAAGTGCCACATATTTTAGAAGATTGTGTGATTTATTCTTTGGATTTAGGTAGTTTACTGGCAGGCACAAAATATCGCGGTGATTTTGAAAAACGTTTAAAGAGTGTGTTGCATCAATTAAAAGAACAAAAAGGAGCTGTTTTGTTTATCGATGAAGTGCACACCATTATTGGCGCAGGTGCTGCATCAGGCGGACTGGTCGATGTATCTAATTTAATTAAACCTTTATTAGCATCGGGCTCGCTTACCTGTATTGGGTCGACTACGTATAAAGAGTATCGTTCAATCTTTGAAAAAGACCATGCCTTGGCGCGTCGTTTTCAAAAAATTGATATCAAAGAACCTTCGCTTGCGCAAACATTAGAAATTTTAAAAGGATTGCGCACACGTTTTGAAAAACATCACGACGTGATTTATACCGATGCGGCATTAGAGGCTGCTGTGAATTTATCGATGCGTTATATGGTTGATCGCTATCTGCCTGACAAAGCAATTGATCTTGTGGATGAAGCGGGTGCTTATCAAGCATTGCAACCTGATGAGCTTAAGAAACAAACGATTGAGATAGCAGATATTGAAAAAATGGTTGCACGTATTGCGCGTATTCCAGAAAAACGCGTCTCTGCGGGCGATCAATTAATTCTGAAAAATTTAATGCGTGATTTAAAGATGATGATCTTTGGCCAGGATGAGGCGATTGAAACACTCGTTGCAGCCGTTAAATTAGGTCGATCTGGCTTGCGCGATCCAAGTAAACCGATCGGCGCTTTTCTGTTTGCAGGACCAACGGGGGTTGGCAAAACAGAAGTCTGCAAACAGCTCGCGCAGATTTTAGGGATCGAACTCATTCGTTTTGATATGTCTGAGTATATGGAACGCCATTCTGTTTCGCGCTTGATCGGCGCGCCTCCTGGTTATGTGGGTTATGAGGAAGGCGGTTTGTTAACAGAAGCAGTTAATAAAACACCGCATGCAATTGTGTTGCTTGATGAAATTGAGAAAGCTCATCCAGATGTTTATAACTTGTTATTACAAGTGATGGATCATGGCAGGCTCACCGATACCAATGGTCGTCAGATCGATTTTCGTCATACGATTGTGATCATGACATCGAATGTGGGCGCCAACTTGATTGACAAGGCCAGTATTGGCTTTGTAGATCAAGAGAATGGATCAGACATTGCGATGGCAGTGACAAAAGTATTTTCTCCTGAGTTTCGTAATCGTTTGGATGCGATTATTCAGTTTAAACCACTGAGTGAAACAACCATTTTATCGGTTGTGAGTAAGTTTTTGTCAGAACTCGAAGCGCAACTCGAGGTGCGACATGTGATACTCCATGCCGATCAAAATGCACGTCATTGGCTTGCGATACATGGTCACGATAAAAAAATGGGTGCTCGCCCGATGGCACGACTTATCGAAGAGCATGTTAAGAAACCATTAGCAGAGGAGTTGTTGTTTGGGAAGCTTAGCAATGGGGGTGAGGTGACGGTCAGTGTGGAGCAGGATAAATTGCGATGTTTGATCGAACCTGCAGATGAGGTGGCGTCAACTACTGCGGCGAAGTGAATGGAATATTGGATCCCTCCTCTCCCCATCCCTCTCCTCCCACAAAAGGCGTGGGAGGAGAGAGGGGGTCGCTGCGTTCTAATAGATTGACACAATGATAGAGGGTTAGGAAGAAGTCGAATTGCTTTCTTTGGAGGCTGCTGCAGGTGGCATGCCGCCTTCTTTGTGTCTGAAGGTAATGCGACCCTTTGTGAGGTCATAAGGAGTCATTTCGATGGTGACTTTATCACCCTTTAAAATACGAATGTAGTTTTTACGCATTTTGCCCGAGATATGCGCAAGAATGGTGTGTCCATTTTCTAATTGTACGCGAAACAGTGTGTTGGGTAGCACATCGGTTACCGTGCCAAGCATTTCAATTTGTTCTTCTTTTGCCATAAAATAGTTTCTCTTCGCTTACTCCTCCTCTCCTCCCACGCTTTTTGTGGGAGGAGAGAGATGGGGAGAGGAGGGTATTGATTCAATTAACGCCCATTATACCCCCATCCCCCAAACTTGCCAAAGATTTAATGGGTGATCTTGCGGGTCGGTTGTTTGTGTAATAGGCTGACCCTCCTCTCGAAAAGCGGGAGGAGAGGGGGTCGCAAATTCTAGGTGCTTTAAGCTAAATATTTATCCGCATCTAATGCAGCCATGCAGCCAGTACCTGCTGCGGTGATTGCTTGTCTGTAGGCGTAATCTGCAACATCGCCTGCTGCAAAGACGCCGGGAATGTTGGTTGCTGTCGCATTACCAGCTGTGCCGCTGTTGACTTTGAGATAGCCATTATGCATCTCAAGTTGCCCTTCAAAGATTTTGGTATTGGGCTGATGACCAATTGCAATGAAAACACCCATGGTATCAATTGTTTTGGTTTGGTTAGTGATAACATCTTTCATGCGCACACCGGTGACACCTTGATTGTTGCCAACAATTTCATCCACGATATTATTCCATGCGAATGTGATTTTGCCAGTCGATTTTGCTTTTTCCATGAGATGATCAATCATGATTTTTTCTGCGCGCAGTGTGTCTCGTCTGTGAATGAGTGTCACATGCGATGCGATATTTGCGAGATAAATCGTTTCTTCAACAGCGGTATTACCACCACCAATGACAACGACAGGTTGATTGCGATAAAAAAAGCCATCGCAGGTGGCGCATGCTGAAACGCCTTTACCCTTGTATTTTTCTTCTGATGGGAGTCCCAAATATTTTGCGCTCGCACCGGTTGCAATAATTAAGGCATCGGCAGTATAAGTTTTGTCGCCATGCAACACAAAAGGACGTTGTTTTAAATCCACAGCGATAATTTCATCATTAATAATTTTTGTATTCAAGCGTTCTGCATGCTGTTTCATGCTTTCCATGAGCGCAGGGCCTTGCAAGTGCATCGGGCCGCCTGGCCAATTATCGACATCAGTTGTTAAGCTTAATTGCCCGCCTGGAACGAGACCTGTAATCATGCAGGGTGCTAAATTAGCGCGTGCCGTATAAACGGCTGCTGTCCATCCGGCAGGTCCTGATCCTAATATAATGAGACGATGATGTTCCGGGATCATTATGCTTCTTCTCCAAATTTGTTATTGATGAGCTGTTCGATAGCCTGCAGAGCATCTTCCTTATCGTTGCCCGTGATTTCTAGATCGAAACTATCATCTTTTTGAGCACCTAGTGTGATGACACCCATAATACTTTTACAGTTAATTGTGCGCTTGCGATAGGTGAGTGAGATATCACTTTCAAATTGTTTTGCTGTATCGACTAATTTTGCCGCAGCGCGTGTATGAATACCAAGCGCATTTTGTACGATGAGCGTTCGCCGAATCATTGATTGAAATCCTCCCCTAAATAAATTTGACGTACCGACTCATTTGCTAAAATATGAGCGGGATCGCCTTCTGCAAGTACGGTACCTTGATTGACGATATAGGCGCGTTCGCAGATGTTTAATGTGTCACGAACATTGTGATCTGTGATTAAGATGCCAATATCGCGTGCACGTAATTGCATCATGATACGTTTGACATCAAGAATGGAGATTGGATCAACGCCTGCGAATGGTTCATCAAGCAAGATAAATTTTGGTTGCGTTGCAAGGGTACGTGCAATCTCTGTGCGACGTTTTTCTCCGCCTGATAAATGGATGCCTAAGTTATCACGAATATGTGTGATTTTTAATTCTTCTAATAATTCCTCTAGTAACGATTGCCGTGTTTTTTTCGTTAGATCACGACGTAATTCTAAAATGGCCATAATATTTTGTGCAACGGTAAGTCCACGAAAAATAGAGGTTTCTTGT
>MGYE01000071.1:0-5915 GCA_001801625.1 Gammaproteobacteria bacterium RIFCSPHIGHO2_12_FULL_42_10 | reverse complement strand
AGTTAATGCCCAGTGCTGCACGTTGATGCATGGGTAAATGTGTGATGGTCTGTTGATTAATTGAAAGCGTACCACCATCAATGGGGATGAGTCCAACAATCATATAAAACGCGGTGGTTTTGCCAGCACCATTGGGACCCAAGAGTCCAACAATTTCGCCCGTGTTGACGACAAGCGACAGGTCCTTAACGACTTCGTGACGCTTAAATTGTTTTTTAAGATGTTCTGCGCGTAATGATGTTGTCATGATTTATTTGAGTTTATGTTGGTATAAAATGCCCGCGCTTCGCTTAGTAATTGTATACGACTTTCATGCATGTCGGCTATCATACCCGTTGCTTGGCTGATAAGGTCTGGTTGAATGAGCGTAATCGCATCCTGTGTTGTTGCAAGCTGTGTTTTTGTGTAAACAGTGAGTCGAGGTGTTTTGATCACTGTATCTGGGCCTTTACGGTCACTGGCATGATGCAAAACGACATCTTGCCAAAAATTAATTTCATTCATCCCTTGAATGGCTTCTGCATGAAGCGATGTAACAACCCAGGGTTTACAATCTGTGCGATAAATGGTGAGTGCTGGATGAAGAAAATGTGATTGGTCATCTTTTGCATAATGCATCATTTTTGGAGAGGCAATCTTAATGCGTGGGTTACCAGTTTTGTCTAAAATCATGGCTGTGACATGATCCATATAGGCATCGGGCGCGTTTTCTGAAAGGGCTGTTGAGAGAGGCGCTGTGTGGTGTAAAAACCATGTTGAACATAGCATGGCTATCGTAATGCTAATGAAGCCAAATAATTTTAGCATGGTACGACGTGAGCACGTAAAATATCATGAATGTGTACGATACCAACAGGTTGCTTTAGATCATTCACGATAACAAGTGCTGTGATCTGATGTGTTTCCATCAGGGTGAGTGCATCTGCTGCCAGTAGATGGAGAGAGATTGTTTTTGGACGGGCAGACATAATTTGATGCATTTTTGTATTTTGAATATCGTATTGATTGTCGAGCGTACGTCGCACATCGCCATCTGTAAAGACACCCAATAATTCGTCTTGTTCGTTAACGATCGTCGTGATGCCTAGTTTTTTACGCGTGATTTCAACGAGCGCCTGTTTCAGTGTATCGTTATGCGATACTTTGGGAATGGCGTCATTTTGATGCATGATTTCTGATACGCGCAATAACAAGCGCCTGCCTAACATGCCGCCCGGGTGGGAGAGGGCAAAATCTTCTTTGGTAAAACCTCGCTCATTTGATAGGACCATGGCAAGCGCATCGCCCATGACAAGGGCAGCTGTTGTGCTTGAGGTAGGCGCAAGGCCGAGTGGACAGGCTTCTTTTTCAATACTGATATCAAGATGGGTCGTGGCGGCACGTGCAAGTGTTGAACCAGATTGTCCCGTCATGGCGATCAGTGGAACGCCTAAACGCTTAATAGAAGGCAATAAGTCTAATAGTTCGTGCGATTCGCCTGAGTAAGAGATCATTAGGACGACATTTTGCGCGGTGATCATACCGATGTCGCCGTGTTTTGCTTCGCCTGGATGAATAAAAAAGGCGGGACTGCCTGTGCTTGCCAGTGTTGCTGCTATTTTTTTGCCGATGTGCCCCGATTTGCCCATACCGATGACGATGATGTGGCCAGTACACTCATAGAGATAGCGACAAGAATTGATAAAATTTTGATCAATTCGATTGAGAAGATTGCTGATCACCTTTGCTTCTGTTTCAATTACGGTGCGCGCAAGTTGGCAAATTTTTTCAGTGTTCATAGGGTGCTAGGGTAACTCGGATGGGGTGGTGCTGGCAATCGTAACATGAGGGAGCCCTGCATGAGTGAGTGACAGATCTCGCATTATTTGCGACACTGGTTATTATGTCTCGTAATCTCGTTGAAATTAACAAGATGTCTTATTCTCATGAAAACGGTAGGCTCGTTTTTCAAGATATCGATATGGTTATTCAGCAAGGTAAGATTACTGCGATTATGGGGCCGAGCGGTGTGGGTAAAACAACCTTGTTGCGTTTAATAGGCGGGCAACTGATCCCAACACATGGCGTGATCAAAGTGGCAGATGAAATCATTCATACCCTTTCTAGAAAAGCACTCTATCAATTACGACAACGCTTCGGGATGCTGTTTCAAGCGGGCGGTCTTTTTACACATCTTAGTGTGTACGAGAATGTTGCTTTTCCTTTACATGAACATACCGTTCTTTCAAATGACATGATTCATTCGCTCGTGATGATGAAATTACAGATGGTTGGATTGCGGGGTGTCGCTCAGTTGATGCCTGGCGTTTTGTCAGGTGGTATGGCAAGACGTGTTGCACTTGCGCGTGCGATTGTATTGGATCCAGAACTTATTTTGTATGATGAACCATTTACTGGACAAGACCCTATCTCGCTCGGTGTATTGGTGCGATTAATTAAGACATTAAATGATGATTTGGGGCTGACAAGCGTCATCGTGTCGCATGATGTGACCAAGACAATGAGCATTGCAGATGATGTGTATGTGATTGCAGATAGTCGCATTATTGCCCATGGTACGCCGACAGAGATTGCGCGGGATAGATCAGCTAAGTTACAGCAATTTATTCAAGGATTGCCAGATGGACCCGTTCCTTTTGATTATCCGGCATGTGCGATTGCAGAGGATTTGTTGGGGGAATAAGGTTGTGCGGCGTGAGCATTTTGTCATCCCGCGCGGGATGACAAGCAGTTAGGTAACTTAGGATGGATCGATGATAAACGCATTACAATCACTAGGACGGATGGGTCTCAATCGTTTAAAAAGCTTAGGCCAGGCTGGCATTTTGCTTTATCGTGTTCTTTTTTGTCTCCCTAATATTCGCAAGGGGTTCCCACTTGTTGTACAGCAAATTTATTTTGAAGGTGTTTTGTCGCTTTCAATCATCGTTGTGGCTAGTTTATTTATTGGTATGGTGCTTGCGTTGCAAGGATATCATACGCTTGCCAAATTTGGCGCATTAGCGCAACTAGGACCTTTGGTTGCATTGAGTGTGACGCGTGAATTAGGTCCTGTTGTCACAGCCATTTTGTTTGCAGGACGAGCAGGTTCTGCAGTCACTGCAGAAATTAGTTTAATGAAGGCAACCGAGCAATTATCCAGCATGGAGATGATGGCGGTTGATCCGGTGCGTTATGTGATTTCTCCAAGATTTTGGGGAGGATTGATCACTGTACCCATGCTTACGATTATTTTTAACATGGTTGCGATCTATGGTGCGTATCTTGTGGGCGTGAAATGGTTAGGTTTAGACGCCGGTGTTTTTTGGTCTAACATGCAATCATCCGTTGAATGGCATAGTGATGTGTTAAATGGACTATTAAAAAGTCTTGTTTTTGGCGCAGCAGTTTCTTGGGTTGCTGTGACACAGGGGTATTTTGCAGCACCCTCTTCCGCTGGCATTGCGAGTGCAACAACACGATCTGTTGTGTATGCCTCTCTGCTTGTGTTGGGACTTGATTTTATAATGACTGCAATGATGATAGGAGCTTGGTAATGCATTCCCAAAAATTATTAGAAAGTTTGGTTGGTTTATTGATATTGCTCGCTACAATCATGCTCGCTTTACTAGCATTTAAAGTAAGTGGTTTAACCAATTTTTTGCCTGCTCCTAGTTTTCATGTGAACGCTGCTTTTAATGATATTGGTGGTTTAAAAGTGAAGGCGCCTGTTAAAATGAGCGGCGTTCAAATTGGTGAGGTAACACGTATCACATTGGATTCTGTAACATACAAGGCGATCGTTACCATGCGGATCGGAAATGATTTTAATGATATTCCAGATGATTCCTCTGCTGGCATTTATACGGCTGGATTATTGGGTGATAATTATGTTGCACTCACCCCAATGTATAGCAAGTCTTACTTAAAGGATGGCAGTCAGATTGAGTTTACGCATTCTGCGATGATCCTTGAAAAATTAATCGGACAATTGATTTATAAACTATCAGGAGATCAGCATGCTACCAGTGAAAAATAGGATGTTTTTTAGTGTTGCTCGACTTCTCAATCATTGGCGCATTGTTTTATTATTTTGCGGAGCTTTGCTCGCATTGAGCAGCTTGTTTAGCACGATCGCCATTGCCTCATCTGCGCCACAAAGTGATCCTGTCGCATTGTTGCAATTTATTGCCAACAATATGATCCATTCATTGAAAGCTGAGAAGGCTAGTTTAAAATCTAATCCTTCGGTGGTCTATAGCATTGCAAATCGCTATGTCGTGCCTTATGCAGATTTATCTGAAATGTCGCGTCGAGTGGTGCCGCCTGCAACATGGAATCAAGCAACGCCTGCACAGCGTGCGCAATTTCAAAAAGAATTTACCAGAACGCTGATTCGTACTTATGCTTCTGCATTAACAGCCTATAAAGACCAGACAGTGCAGTTTTATCCTGTGCGTGGTGGCGTTGCTGGAAAAAATTCTGTTGAAGTGCTGAGTGAAATTGATAGTAGCGATAATCAACCCATCAATGTCAATTATCGCTTAATACGCGTAGGCAATATATGGCGCATGATTGATTTATCCGTCGATGGTGTAGACATGCTAGAAAGTTTTCGCTCTCAATTTTCAGATATTTTATCTCATGGTAGTATGAGTGCGTTGCTTAAGAGAATGTCTGAGCATAATAGTCGATAGGGGTTACATTTGTCATCCCGCGCTAGGAGCTGCGCGGGATGACAATTGTTGGCACATTAATTTGGAATTCAACTGCATGCTAAATCAAATTAAAATCACTCTCAAAGATCAAACCCTCTTCCTAGCAGGCGAGCTCAATTTCCATAACGTTATGTCAGCCTATCAAGATAGCTTAAAATATTTAGACAAACTCCCTCATTATCAATTCGATTTTTCTCAAGTCAAAAAAAGCAATAGCGCAGGACTTGCATTAATATTTGAATGGATAAAATGTGCCAAAATACATCAGAAGACTATTCGTTTTAGCGGTATTAGCGCACACCTTCTATCCATCGCAAAAGTCGCAGATTGTGATGGATTGATTAGGATTGCATAAGAGATTTCTCGGTCAGGCACTGCTGGACATAGAAAATGACAAGCATTTTAGTTGGGCTCTTTCTTAACAAAACAAAGCAATCCCAGCGCTGCTAAAAGATAGAGTGGTAAAATAGAGAGCGCTAAATGATAATTTTGCAATGTAAAAACATGCACACCATTTTGTATCGCACCATCCCAGTTCAAATCGAGTATTTTGCCGATCACAGGCTCAGTGAGACCATTTAAGATGGGCTCGCTTGTATTGATTAGCGAGACAACAGTTGCTGTGAGAAAATAAGGATTGAGTTCTTTGCCAATGGTAAAGACCAGCATAAAACTGCCTAGCGAGAAGCCAAAGATAAAGAGTAGTGATGCCAGTAAATAGATCGGCATTGGGTGGCAATATAAGATTCCGTTAATGGCTAGAAAACCAATCAATGTGTTTACCATCATGATAGAGCGTCTGCGATTTAAGTGATCCGATAAGAGACCCAGCAGTGGGCTTCCCAGTCCTAAGCCAATAAAGACAAGCGACATGAGTGAGGCCGTTTCGGTTTTGTCAACGTGATAGGCTTGCTCTAGAAAAGGATTGCCCCACAGACCGCCAAAAATGGCGATAGGCGAGAAAGCGAGACCATTGTATACGGTGAGTAACCAGTTTTGTTTGTTGCGTAACACCTGCAGAATGTGTTTGAACTCAAAGCTATCTTGTTGGTTTTGTAAACTGCGAGGTGATTGATTGGGCGCATCTTTTAAAAAGAGCGCGCACAATATGGCTAAACAGACACCAACCAGTCCTACAAGCAGTATGCATTTTCGCCACCCAATCAGGCTGATAGCATACGATAGCGGTGCTTGGCCGAATACGGCGCCCGCCATGGC
>MGYE01000070.1:2265-5794 GCA_001801625.1 Gammaproteobacteria bacterium RIFCSPHIGHO2_12_FULL_42_10 | reverse complement strand
TAGAACGTCGTGAGACAGTTCGGTCCCTATCTGCCGTGGGCGTTTGAGATTTGCGAGGAGTTGATCCTAGTACGAGAGGACCGGATTGAACGTACCTCTGGTGTTCCAGTTGTCACGCCAGTGGCATTGCTGGGTAGCTACAGTACGGAAGAGATAACCGCTGAAAGCATCTAAGCGAGAAGCTCCCCTCAAGATTAGATCTCACTGTTTAAATACACTGTAGGTCCGTTGTAGACTACAACGTTGATAGGTTGGGTGTGTAAGCGTAGTAATACGTTCAGCTAACCAATACTAATTGACCGTGAGACTTGACCACATAACACCAAAGTAGTTTTAAGACTCCCTCTTTTCTAGTTTGTTATCGAATGAGACGATTGCGAAATCTGCTCTCGAATGAGACGATTATGAAGAGGGTGCTTCCCTCCTCATTCACTCTGCCGCTTTCTGGAGAGGGTTGAGGAGAGGGTGCTTTGTGTGCGTATAATGTAAAATAGTGTAAAAGCTTTGCGCTATAGTAAAATTTTAAAAGTAAAAAAGTTTAACAGGTAAAAACATCAGTTTCTGCCTGGCGAACATAGCAAATGGGTACCACCTGATCCCATCTCGAACTCAGAAGTGAAACTGTTTTGCGCCAATGATAGTGTGGAGTATTCCATGCCAAAGTAGGTAACGCCAGGCTTTTAATACTAAAAACCCCACGTATGAAATCATACATGGGGTTTTTTTGGTTTTTATCAATATTCAGTCGAATTCAGAGGTTTCGCTAATAAATGGCAAATAGTTGTCTTGATTAATCACCGTATAATTTGCATGATGATAAGTTTCAAGCCAATCTTTAGGTGCGTGCGGTATTTTATCGCCCCATTTAAATTCATAGCCATATAATTGACCTGCTCGCTCTTCGATGAGATCAATTTCTTTTTTGTCCCACGTGCGCCAGAAATAATCGTTGGCATGAATAGAGAGGTAGTTTCGTTTTTTGAGTCGTTCAATGAATAAGAAATTCTCCCATAGCTTACCGATATCATCGCGTAAATTGAGTGGATTGAAATTAGCAATTAAGGCATTGCGAATACCGTTATCGTAAAAATAATATTTACTTTTTTTTGTAATTTCTTTCCTTAAATTGCGACTAAAACCACGCAAATTGTAAAGTACAAAACCTTTTTCAAGTAAATCAAGATAACGAGCAACTGTTTTTGTATCAATACCTAATTGTTTTGCAAGCTCTGCATGCGATACTTCGTTCCCAACTTGAAACGCAAGTAGGCGTAATAAATCTAGCAAAATTTTGGGGTTCTTTACTTTATCTAGCGCTAAAATATCTTTCAGTAAATAGGAATGCGCAATCTCGATAATGATATCTCGTTTTTCATGGATGGCTTGTGCTGTGATAACAGCAGGGTAACTCCCGTAAATAAGATACGCTTGTAATTGTTGTTTTAATTCCAATGCATTGTACTGTGTAAGAAGCTCTAAATGGGCGAGTGGGTATAAAATTAATGTTTGTTTTCTGCCGGTGAGTGGCTCACCTACTTGCCCTGCTAGTTCAAATGATGAAGAGCCTGTTGCAATAATACGTAAATGTGGATGTTGATCTACCATGATTTTTAAGCACTGGCCGATATTTGGAATTTTTTGTGCTTCATCGATAACAATTAGCGTGTAATTTTCGACATAGGCTGCAATAGTTTGAAAATTTGCCATAGCCAGCATGGTTTGCGTTGCAATATTATCGCCAGAATCTAGTTTATACCGTCCTGAGTAGGCTGAAAGAAAGTGTTTCAGTAAGGTGGTTTTTCCAACTTGCCGTGCGCCAAATATAATAAGCACTTTGCCTGGCTGACAATAAGGATTTAAATTTTCGTAATACCTTGAAATATATGAATTATCATTCATATTAAGCCATATAATTATAATATAATCAGTATAGCATATCCTTGAAATCATATAATTTCAAGGCATGATAATATTTTAATATTGTCATTCTATTGTTTTAATTTAATCTTTGTGGAACCTCTGTTGTTTGCGCTTGCTTTTGTTTACAATACCGCTCATCGGAAGTCCAACCTCCTGCGAGAAATTATCATGACTATTTTTTCCAAAACTGAATCAGAACCCGTCCACATACGCCACAAAAATTTACCTAGCTATGAACGAATCAAAAAAATTATCCAAGAAGATGCTATTGAATTTGTAGATTTACGTTTTTGTGATCTACGTGGAAAAGAACACCATGTTACGTTGCCACATCAAAAAATCGATGAGAATTTTTTTAATTACGGCAAAGCATTCGATGGTTCTTCTCTTTGTGGTTGGCGTAATATTGATAAATCAGATTTATTATTAATTCCAGATATCTCAACGCTTGTTCGCGATTTATTTTCTACTGTCCCAACACTCATCATTCGATGTGATGTCTATGATCCTATTACAAGCGCTCCTTATGCGCGCGACCCACGTGCTGTGACACGTCGTGCTGAACAATACCTCGCAAAAAGCGGTATCGCAGAAGTTTGTAACTTTGGCCAAGAATTTGAATTTTTTATTTTTGATGATGTCCGTTGGGATATTCAAATCGATGGTTGTTTCTATAGCGTTGATGCGGCTGAAGCAAGCTGGAATACTGGGGCGATTGTAGAAGGCGGCAACAAAGGACATCGACCTCGTACAAAAGGAGGTTATTTTCCAGTACCGCCCGTTGATAACGCACATAATTTAAGAAGTGCCATGTGTCAGGCATTAGATGCGATGGGATTGCAACCGGAAGTTCATCATCATGAAGTGGCTACTTGCGGACAAAATGAAATCACGACGCGTTTTAGTACGCTACTCAATACTTCTGATCATATGCTTACTTTCAAATATACGATTCACAATGTCGCGCACGCTCATAATAAAACAGTGACTTTTATGCCCAAACCTTTGGTTGGCGATAATGGTAGTGGATTGCATTGCCATCAGTCGTTAGCAACCGCCGGTAAAAATTTATTTGCTGGCGACAAATATGCGGGACTCTCTCAGTTAGCTTTGTACTACATTGGCGGTATTATTAAACATTCACGTGCGTTAAACGCCTTTACGAATGCAAGTACCAATAGCTACAAACGTTTGGTGCCGGGTTATGAAGCGCCTGTCACGATGGTTTATTCTGAGGGGAATCGTTCTGCGGGTATTCGTATTCCGCAGGTCTTCAGTGATAAAGAAAAACGCATTGAAGCACGTTTTCCTGATGCAATGGCTAATCCCTACCTTGTATCTGCTGCATTACTGATGGCGGGACTCGATGGTATTCGTAATAAAATTAATCCAGGACAACCCGTTGAGAAAAATCTTTATGAATTACCACCAGAAACAGTGAATGCCTTTCCGCAATTATGTTCATCGTTGGAGCAAGCATTGCATTCGCTTCACGAAGACCATGACTTTTTACTGGAAGGTGGTGTGTTTACGGATGAAATTATTCAGGCATACATTGAAGTGAAGCGTGAGGAAGTGGCTCGTTTGAATATGACAACGCATCCTGTTG
>MGYE01000070.1:0-2239 GCA_001801625.1 Gammaproteobacteria bacterium RIFCSPHIGHO2_12_FULL_42_10 | reverse complement strand
CATTTTTCAGATGATCGAGGTACCCGCTATCGCGACCCCCTCTCCTCCCGTTTCTCGGGAGGAGGATGGGGAGAGGAGGGCGTCTCATTATTATTTAACGCCCGGTTTCCTATGCGGCTTAACAATCTCATGCGCTACTTGATTATAAATATACTTTATAGTATATATAAAAGTATATTGATTAGCTGAGGTGGATTTGATGGGTGTGCCAATGATGATTCAGCCTAAAGATAGCGAGCGTATTTCGCATCTCCAAAAAACACTCGGTATGCATAAAAAAATTGATGTGTTGAGAGCCGGACTTGATTTGCTTGAAAAAGAAGCGCTTCGTCTTCATCGGATTCAGCGCTGGAAGCATGCTGTTAAATTGATCTCCAAAACAAGTCATGAAGTGAATGAAGATTTTCAATTGCATTCACTGATTAAGTTAAAATGATGTTGACCCCGAAACGTTGGCATCTTTATATTGTTAACCTTGCGCCAACCGTCAGATCAAAACCAGGGAAGCAACGCCCTTGTCTTGTTATTCAGCCAACCGAATTTTCTGAGAATGGATTGCTTTCCACCGTGATTTTGCCTATTACTACAAAGATTGCCGCGGGCGATGCATTTCCGTTGCGTGTTAGGATTCCAAAAAATGTTGCAGGATTGATACATGAGAGCGACATTCTCATTGACCAGATCTTAGCGTGGGATAATAGTTTTTTCTGTCAAGAATTGGGCGTGCTACCTGAGAATTTAATTGAGCATGTCAAAATAGCGTTAGTTGATTTTCTTGATTTGTAATATCTGCTGCACGTGTCATCCCGCGTCAGAAACTGCGCGGGATGACAGCATCGTTTTTTGAGGAATTACTTTATGAGCCAGTTTAAAATTGCCACTTGGAATGTTAATTCACTGCGTGTTCGTTTGCCGCATGTGGAAGATTGGTTGAAGAGGAATCAACCGGATGTGCTTGCTTTACAGGAAACAAAATTACCTGATGCTGATTTTCCGATTGAGGCATTTCATGCTTTGGGGTATGAAGTAGTTTTTTCTGGCCAGCGAACTTATAACGGGGTTGCAATTATTAGTCGTGGCAAGATGACGGATGTCATGACGGATATTCCTCTGCTACAGGATCCGCAGAGGCGTGTATTGTGGGCAATGGCGGGCGATATCTGTATTTTGAATCTTTATGTACCGAATGGCGAGAGTGTTGAGTCTGAGAAATATAAGTACAAATTAAATTGGCTGCATCATTTGGACTTGTTTTTGAGAGCCCAACTTAAAAAACATCAAAAGATTATTATTTTAGGGGATTTTAATATCGCGCCTAGTGATCTTGAGGTGCATGACCCAAAGCGTTGGGCGGGGCATGTTTTATGTAGCGCACCTGAACGGAAAGCTTTTCAGGAGATGCTTGTGGTTGGGTTTGAGGATTGTTACCGGAAATTGTCACCAACTGAAAAGGGATATTCCTGGTGGGATTATCGGTTGAATGCCTTTCAGCGTAACTGGGGGTTGAGGATTGACCATATTTTGGCTAGCAGTGCGCTTGCGAAGTCTTGTACGGCGTGTTTTATAGATAAGGGGCCACGAGCGCTGGAGCGGCCGTCGGATCATACGCCGGTGGTAGCGGTGTTCGAGTGAGAGTATCGCTTGAGATGCTGGTTTGTGAGGTCTCGCTATTGATTTATTTTCTTTTTTCGATAGAATACGCTCTCTTCTTGTTTTAATAGTTAGCAGGGTATTCCATGAAAACAGACATTCATCCGCAGTATCAAGATGTTCAGGTCACGTGTAGCTGCGGCAATCAGTTTGTTACGCGCTCCACGTTAGGCAAAGAAAAGCTTTTGTTAGAAGTGTGTTCTAGCTGTCATCCTTTTTATACCGGTACGCAGAAGATCGTTGATACGGCAGGTCGCGTTGATCGATTCAGACAAAAATATGCTAGCCGCGTTACTGCAAAGCCAGAAGACGAAGCGAAAAGTAAGTAGCCATCACAACCGCAGATACAGTGGATTACGGCGCAAAAGCGCGTCTAATCCACCCTTTAGTCCTACAGTGTTCAATCATGCTTGCAAGATACCCAAGGGTTGCGCGCAAATTTATTTTATGGCTATGAGTGGACTCGAACCACTGACCTCAGCATTATGAGTGCCGCGCTCTAACCAGCTGAGCTACATAGCCTAAAGGCTGCCTATTGTTCAGGCTTTGATGGGGTATGTCAAGGTGTGGGTGGGCAGAAAATCATTTG
>MGYE01000069.1:15150-16257 GCA_001801625.1 Gammaproteobacteria bacterium RIFCSPHIGHO2_12_FULL_42_10 | reverse complement strand
CACGGATAGCAAAGCGTAAGCCTTCTTCCATGGCGACCGGTGCAATAAGCTGGATAACCATCTTAATATTGTCACCTGGCATGACCATCTCAACACCTTGAGGTAACTCGATCTCGCCAGTAACGTCTGTTGTTCTAAAGTAGAACTGAGGTCGATATCCTTTGAAGAAAGGCGTATGACGACCACCTTCTTCCTTCGATAAAACATAGACTTCAGCTTCAAATCGGGTGTGGGGCGGTATTGTGCCAGGTTTTGCTAGCACTTGTCCACGCTCAACATCTTCTCTTTTCGTGCCACGTAACAAGACGCCCACATTATCACCTGCGCGGCCTTCATCCAACAGTTTTCTGAACATTTCGACGCCGGTGCAGATTGTTTTAACGGTGGGTCGTAAACCAACGATTTCTAATTCTTCGCCGACCTTCACAATACCGCGTTGAATACGGCCTGTGACGACGGTACCACGACCTGAAATCGTGAACACATCTTCAATGGGCATTAAGAAAGGCTGATCAATAGGACGTTCTGGGATGGGGATATACTCATCCATCGCTTCGACTAGTCTGATAATGGATGGGATGCCCATTTCGCTGGTATCGCCTTCTAATGCTTTCAAGGCGCTTCCTACGATGATAGGGGTGGTCTCGCCTGGGAACTTGTAGGCAGTTAAGAGTTCTCTGACTTCCATTTCAACTAAGTCGAGTAATTCTTTATCGTCGACCATATCTGCTTTATTGAGGTAAACCACAATGTAAGGAACGCCGACTTGTCTTGCGAGCAAGATATGTTCTCTGGTTTGAGGCATCGGGCCATCTGCTGCAGAAACGACCAAGATCGCACCGTCCATCTGGGCGGCACCGGTGATCATGTTTTTGACATAATCTGCGTGTCCTGGGCAATCTACATGTGCATAGTGTCTTTTGGCTGATTGATATTCGACATGCGATGTCGCAATCGTAATACCACGCGCTTTTTCTTCTGGCGCATTATCGATTTGGTCGTAAGCACGAGCTTCACCACCAAATTCTTTTGCTAAAATGCTCGTTAAAGCAGCGGTGAGGGTTGTTTTGCCATGGTCCACGTGACCAATGGTCCCTACGTTGACAT
>MGYE01000069.1:0-15136 GCA_001801625.1 Gammaproteobacteria bacterium RIFCSPHIGHO2_12_FULL_42_10 | reverse complement strand
TTAAAGCAGCGGTGAGGGTTGTTTTGCCATGGTCCACGTGACCAATGGTCCCTACGTTGACATGGGGTTTTTTTCGTTCGAAGACGGGTCTTGCCATTTTACTTCTCCTTACTTTTATCGATTATTTGTTCGGCAATATTAGCGGGTACATCATTATATTTTTTAAATTCCATCGTATACGTTGCTCGGCCTTGCGACATAGAACGCAGATCTGTCGCGTAACCAAACATTTCTGATAAAGGTACTTCAGCATGAATCACCTTACCGCTTGGTGAATCATCGATGCCCTGCAAGATGCCACGACGTCGGTTGAGGTCACCCATCACATCGCCCATAAAATCTTCAGGCGTCACTGCTTCTACTTTCATGATAGGTTCTAATAAAACGGCCTTCGCTTTTCTTGCGCCTTCTTTGAAGGCCATAGAACCTGCAATTTTAAACGCCATTTCATTGGAATCGACATCGTGATAAGAACCGTCAAATAAAGTAACTTTTACATCAACAACAGGATAGCCCGCAATCACGCCATTTTGCATTTGTTCCTGTATGCCTTTGTCAACTGCAGGGATATATTCTCTAGGAATAACGCCACCTACAATTGCATTTTCAAATTCGTAACCCTTGCCAGCTTCTTGCGGCTCAAGCTTAATCCAGACATGGCCATATTGACCGCGCCCGCCTGATTGCTTGACATACTTCCCTTCTTGCTCAACGACCTGACGAATCGTTTCGCGATAAGCGACTTGCGGCTTACCCACATTCGCATCAACACCAAATTCTCGCTTCATACGGTCAACAATAATTTCAAGATGAAGTTCTCCCATCCCTTCAATAATCGTTTGACCAGACTCTTCATCCGTATGAACACGAAATGATGGATCTTCTTGAGCAAGCTTGCTGAGCGCAAGACCCATTTTCTCTTGATCAGCCTTTGTCTTTGGCTCAACGGCTACTGCGATAACTGGATCAGGAAATACCATCTTCTCTAGCAAGATAACCTGATTAACATCACATAACGTGTCACCCGTGCTAACTTTCTTCAACCCAACAGCTGCTGCAATATCGCCCGCATGGACTTCTTTAATTTCTGTGCGGTCATTGGCATGCATTAACAATAAGCGACCAATACGTTCTTCACGATCTTTAATTGGGTTGTATACCACATCGCCTGATTTCAAAACACCAGAGTAAACTCGGAAATAGGTCAATGTACCGACATAAGGATCGGTTGCAATTTTGAAGGCTAAGGCTGAAAAAGGTTCTGAATCTAGCGGATGTCTTTCTGCTAGCGTTTCTCCTGCATCGTTTAAATGACCTTTTACAGCAGGCACATCAGCAGGTGATGGCAAATACTCAATAACCG
The DNA here is from genome assembly GCA_001801625.1 of Gammaproteobacteria bacterium RIFCSPHIGHO2_12_FULL_42_10. Classification (GTDB taxonomy): domain Bacteria; phylum Pseudomonadota; class Gammaproteobacteria; order DSM-16500; family DSM-16500; genus Aquicella. The sequence continues at coordinate 13,773 of MGYE01000069.1, read as the reverse complement.
CATCAAGCATGGCTTGTACGCCCTTATTCTTGAAGGCGGTGCCACACAGCATGGGGATAATTTCATTGTTGATCGTACGCTTACGGAGGCCTTGCTTGATTTCTTTTTCAGTTAATGGCTGGCCTTCTAAATATTTGTTCATTAGCTCTTCGGATGATTCGGCAGCTGCTTCAACTAATTTGTCATGATATTCCTGACAGGCATCAACCATGTCAGTTGGAATCTCATGTTCTTCGAAAGTGATGCCTTGATTTTCTTCATTCCAGTAAATAGCTTTCATTTTGACGAGATCGACCACACCTTTAAACTGGTCTTCCGCGCCAATAGGCAATTGTATGACAACTGGATTCGATCTAAGTTTTGTTTTAACTTGCTCAACAACGCGTAAGAAATTCGCGCCCACACGATCCATCTTGTTCACAAATCCAAGTCTTGGCACGCCATAGCGCGTCGCTTGACGCCAGACTGTTTCTGTTTGTGGCTCGACTCCACCCACCGCACACAAAACTGCCGTTGCGCCGTCTAGCACACGTAAAGAACGCTCAACTTCAATTGTAAAATCGACGTGACCAGGCGTATCAATGATATTGATACGATATTGAGGAAACTGCTTTGCCATGCCATACCAATAGCAAGTGGTTGCAGCAGATGTGATCGTAATCCCACGTTCTTGTTCTTGCTCCATCCAGTCCATGGTAGCTGTTCCTTCATGGACTTCACCAATCTTGTGTGAAACACCGGTATAGTAAAGAATGCGTTCCGTTGTTGTTGTTTTGCCAGCATCGATATGCGCCATGATGCCAATATTTCTATAACGCTCTATGGGTGTTGCTCTAGCCACATTTCACCTCTTACCAACGATAGTGAGCAAATGCTTGGTTTGCCTTTGCCATACGATGCACATCATCACGCACCTTAACAGATGCGCCACGACCATGGTAAGCATCTTGCAATTCTGCTGCTAAACGCAGTGCCATCGTCTTTTCAGCTCGCGTTTTGGCAGCTTTCACAAGCCAACGTCTAGCCAACTCATGGCCACGCTCAGAAGAGACCTCAATCGGCACAGGATACGTTGCACCACCTACGCGTCTTGATTTGACTTCGACGGTCGGCGCAACATTGTCTAGCGCTTTCTTCATTGTTTGTAAAATATCTTTATGTTCTTTTTTTAGACGATCAGATAACATCTCCAATGCATCATATACGATTCTTTCAGCAATTGATTTCTTGCCTTCTCGCATGACGACATTGATAAATTTTGCAACTTGTTCACTACCGTATAAAGGATCTGGCAATACAACACGTTTAACCGCTGCTTTCTTTCTTGGCATGACTCGCTCCTATTGCTTTGGTCTCTTTGCGCCATACTTAGAACGACTACGACGTCTGCCTTCAACGCCAACCGTATCCAAGCTACCTCTCACAATATGATAGCGGACACCAGGCAAATCCTTCACACGTCCGCCACGTATTAAAACAACGGAATGTTCTTGAAGATTATGTCCTTCACCACCGATATAAGCGGTTACTTCATAGCCTGTCGTTAAGCGGACACGCGCTACTTTTCGTAACGCTGAATTAGGCTTTTTAGGCGTGGTGGTATAAACACGCATACAAACGCCACGTCGCAAAGGGCAGCGCTCTAAAGCGGGTACCTTTGATTTTGTCGCTTTTAGCGTTCTTCCATACTTAACTAATTGATTAATAGTTGGCATACTTCTTCTCTTAAAACACAGCAAACAAAACACTTCACCACTTTCATAAGGTGAGGCGCGATTCTAAAAAAATAACGCATTTATGTCAAGCAGATTGCTTATCTTTTAAAGTACGACTGCTATGATACGCAAGCCCTGTACCTGCTGGGATTAAACGTCCAACGATAACATTCTCTTTTAATCCTCGAAGCGGATCTGATTTTCCACCTACGGCAGCTTCAGTCAATACACGTGTCGTCTCTTGAAATGATGCAGCTGAAATAAAAGACTCTGTCGACAAGGAAGCTTTGGTAATACCAAGCAAGATATGTTCATAACAAGCAACACGTTTACCTTCTTGTTTTAATCGACGATTTTCCTGCCGTAGTATGCTATATTCAACCGGCTCACTCTTCAGGAAAGGGCTATCGCCTGAATCTGTAATCACAACCTTACGCAACATTTGACGAATAATGACTTCAATATGTTTATCATTGATCTGTACACCCTGAAAACGATAAACGTCTTGAATTTCATTCACTAAATAATTTGCTAAGGCATTCACACCCAATAACCGTAAAACATCATGTGGATTCAGTGCGCCTTCAACGAGCACCTCACCTTTCTCAATGTGTTCACCTTCAAACACATTGACATGACGCCATTTCGGAATTAATTCTTCATGCACATCGCCGCTTGCATTGGTCAAGATCAATCGACGCTTGCCTTTTGTCTCCTTCCCAAAGCTCACAACACCCGAAATTTCAGCCAGGATAGCAGAATCTTTTGGACGACGCGCTTCGCAAAGATCAACAACACGTGGCAAACCACCAGTAATATCGCGTGTCTTTGAACTTTCTTGCGGAATACGCGCAATCACATCACCAATCTTTAGTTTTGCACCATCTTCAAAGTTAACGATAGCATCTGTCGGCAAGAAATATTGTGCAACAAGCTGTGTGCCTGCCAAATAAAGATCTTCGCCGTTGTCATCAACTAATTTGATCATTGGTTTCAATTCTTTACCAGCCGCTGTACGCTGCTTAAGATCCGTAACGACCACACTGGTCAGACCCGTTAAATCATCTGTTTGACGATGCATCGTGAGTCCATCAACCAAATCAACAAATTTGATATGACCTTCAACTTCAGTGATCACAGGGTGACTATGCGGATCCCAATTGGCAACCACTTGTCCCGCATCAACAGACGATCCATCTTTAATACTTAATTCAGCACCATAAGGTACTTTATATCGTTCACGTTCACGACCATGATCATCCAAAATAGCGAGCACACCAGAACGAGATGAAATAATAAATCGACCATTGGAACGCGTTAATAATTTAACATTATGTAATTTAATTTTACCCGCGTATTTAACCTGAACATTGTTCGCAGTCGTTGTACGCGATGCTGCACCACCAATGTGGAAGGTTCTCATCGTAAGCTGTGTTCCAGGTTCGCCGATAGATTGAGCAGCGATCACACCCACTGCTTCGCCAATATTGACGCGATGACCACGAGCAAGATCACGACCGTAACACGTACCGCAAATACCTTGATAGGATTCGCAAGTAATCGGTGTACGCACAATGACTTGATCAATTAACACATCTTCTAATTTTGTGATCCAACTCTCATCCAGCAATGTGCCTCGAGGGATTAAAATAGAATTATTTTTAGGATGATGAATATCTTGTGCAGTCACACGACCTAATACTCTCTCATGTAAAGGCTCAACAATATCACCCCCTTCAATAAGAGGTGTCACTGCAATACCGTGTATCGTGCCGCAATCTTCTTCAGAGATCACAAGATCCTGCGCAACGTCAACCAATCGTCTTGTTAAATAACCAGAATTTGCCGTCTTTAAAGCAGTATCTGCAAGACCCTTACGAGCACCATGTGTTGAGATAAAGTATTGCAACACGCTTAAGCCTTCTCTAAAGTTCGCAGTAATAGGCGTTTCAATAATGGTATCGTCTGGCTTACTCATTAAACCACGCATACCCGCTAACTGACGCAACTGCGCAACGGAACCACGAGCACCAGAATCTGCAATCATGTAAACAGAATTGGAAGATTCGAGTTTCACTTTATTGCCATCTTTATCTTTCACAATCATCGTTGAGATCTCTTCCATCATGGCTGCTGTTACTAAATCATTAGTACGAGACCAAATATCGACGACTTTATTGTAACGCTCACCTTGCGTCACCAAACCCGATGAGAATTGAGCTTGAATCTTACTGACTTCTTCTTCAGCATGCGCAATAATCGCCGATTTTTTCTTAGGAATAACGAGATCATTAATGCCAATCGAGATACCCGATCGTGTTGCATAGTGGAAACCAGCATACATCATATGATCAGCAAAAATAACGGTTTCTTTCAACCCAACTTGACGATAAACAGTATCAATCAAAGCAGAGAGTGCTTTCTTATTCATCGTGCCATTAGCAAGATCAAAAGATAAGCCTTTTGGTAATAATTCAGACAAAATTGCACGACCAATCGTCGTCTCGACAAGGCGAGTATTTGGCTTCAATACACCTGATTCATCACGTAAATGCTCAGTAATACGTACGCGCACTTTTGCATGTAAATCGACCAACTGATTTTCATAAGCACGTTGTGCTTCTGCTACATCTGCAAATATCATACCTTCGCCACGCACATTGACGCCTAAACGTGTCAAATAATAAAGGCCTAACACCACATCTTGTGTCGGCACAATCACAGGTTCACCGTTTGCTGGTGACAGTATATTATTGGTCGACATCATTAGTGAGCGCGCTTCAAGCTGCGATTCTAGCGACAAAGGAACGTGCACAGCCATTTGATCACCGTCAAAGTCAGCGTTATAAGCCGTACAAACCAATGGGTGCAATTGAATCGCTTTACCTTCAATTAAAATAGGCTCGAATGCTTGAATACCCAAGCGATGCAAAGTGGGCGCGCGATTTAACAATACGGGATGTTCGCGAATCACATCTTCTAAAATATCCCAAACCATCGGTTCTTCGCGTTCCACCATTTTCTTAGCAGCTTTAATGGTTGAAGCAACACCTGACAGTTGTAAGCGGCTGTAAATAAAAGGCTTGAATAATTCAAGCGCCATCTTTTTAGGCAAGCCACACTGATGTAAACGCAGTGTCGGTCCTACCACAATAACAGAACGACCTGAGTAATCGACACGTTTGCCCAATAAATTCTGACGAAAACGACCTTGTTTTCCCTTAATCATATCAGCCAATGATTTAAGTGGTCGCTTGTTTGAACCCGTAATAGCGCGTCCTCTACGACCATTGTCAAGCAAAGCATCAACGGCTTCCTGAAGCATACGTTTTTCATTACGAACGATAATATCAGGCGCGTTAAGATCTAGCAGTCGTCTTAAACGATTGTTACGATTGATCACGCGACGATATAAGTCATTCAGGTCAGATGTCGCAAAGCGACCACCATCTAATGGTACCAAGGGACGTAAATCAGGCGGCAAAACAGGCAATACAGTCAAAATCATCCACTCTGGTTTGTTGCCAGAATGCATAAATGCTTCCATGATTTTTAATCGTTTGGCTAATTTTTTCTGTTTAGATTCAGCAGTCGCCTGTAATAACTCTTCGCGCAGTCTAGGAATCTCAATATCAATATTGATATTTTTCAGCAGTCCCTGAATCGCTTCTGCGCCCATTTTTGCTTCAAATTCATCGCCATATTCTTCAATCGCATCATAGTAAGCTTCTTCTGAAAGCAACTCACCTTTCTCAAGACGAGTCATACCGGGGTCAGTCACAACATAAGCTTCAAAATAAAGCACGCGCTCTAAATCACGCAAGGTCATATCAAGCATCAAGCCAATACGCGAAGGTAATGAACGCAAAAACCAAATGTGTGCAACAGGGCTTGCCAATTCAATGTGTCCCATGCGCTCACGACGTACGCGAGAAAGCGTTACTTCAACACCGCACTTTTCACAAACAACACCACGGTGCTTCAAGCGTCTGTATTTACCGCATAAGCATTCATAGTCTTTATTGGGTCCAAAAATTTTAGCGCAGAACAAACCATCTCTTTCGGGTTTGAAAGTACGATAGTTGATCGTTTCTGGTTTTTTAACGACACCATAGGACCAGGATAAAATCATATCTGGAGAAGCAAGGCCAATACGAATTGCATCAAATTCATGTGGTTGAGTCTGTGGCTTAACAAGTGTCAGTAAATCTTGCAAAGTATCCTCCCCTTTTCAGGCAATCAATAATGCGTCATTCTCGGATGACAATCTCGCGTCAAACCCACAGAATACAAATACCGTGGTAGCGCGCACAGAACAATCCCCACTTCTTTTGCAGGGATGACAATATACTCAATCAAACTCAACGTTGATAGCTAATGAACGTATTTCTTTAACAAGCACGTTAAATGCTTCTGGCATTGTAGATTCCATATAGTGCTCGCTATCAACGATACTCTTGTAAATTTTGGTACGGCCAGTCACATCGTCTGATTTCACTGTTAGCATTTCTTGCAGTGTATAAGCTGCGCCATAAGCCTCAAGTGCCCAGACTTCCATTTCACCAAACCGCTGACCACCAAACTGGGCTTTACCACCCAGCGGCTGCTGCGTTACTAAACTATAAGAGCCGGTTGAACGCGCATGCATCTTGTCATCGACTAAATGATTCAACTTCATCATATACATATAGCCAACAACAACCGGACGATCAAAGGCAACGCCAGTACGTCCATCAAACAAGGTTGTTTGGCCATTCTCTGGTAATCCAGCCAAATTTAACATGGCTTTTATTTCATCTTCGCTAGCACCATCAAAGACAGGTGTCGCAAATGGAACGCCATCACGTAGATTATGAGCGAGTATCATCAACTCATCGTCTGTTAGTTTAGTTATACCTTCTTTTGTGCGATCGGTACTGTTATAAATCGAATTTAAAAATTGTCGTATAGCACGTGGAGATTGAGCGTTATCTAGCATCGCTCCCACTTTTTTACCCAATCCCTTCGAAGCCCAACCTAAATGCGTCTCTAAAACTTGGCCCACATTCATACGCGAAGGCACACCCAGTGGGTTTAATACGATATCAACAGGCGTACCATCGGCAAGATAAGGCATATCTTCAACAGGAACAACCAGTGAAACAACACCTTTATTACCATGACGGCCTGCCATCTTGTCACCAGGCTGAACGCGACGTTTGACGGCGAGATATACTTTAACAATTTTCAATATGCCTGGTGCCAAATCATCGCTTTGTATGATTTTATCGCGCTTTGCTTCATAAGACTTCTCAAAATCAAGACGAATTTTTCTGAGCTGTTTCAATGTATCTTCTAACTGATCATTGACAGTTTTGTCTTTAACATTAATTTCAAACCATTTTTCACGAGAAATCTGTGAAAGATAAGTCTTCGTGACTTTTGACCCTTTCTTTAATTTGTTGGGGCCACTTAAAGCAGTGCGATTTAACAATAATTTTTCAATACGAGCGAAAATATCTTCTTCACGTATACGCATTTCATCATGTAGATCTTGTTTTGCTTTAGATAATTCATGTTTTTCAATCTCTAAAACACGAACATCCTTCTTGACGCCTTCCCGAGTAAACACATGTACATCAATGATTGTACCTTCCATGCCTGTTGGTACACGCAAAGAAGTATCTTTCACATCAGATGCTTTTTCGCCAAAAATAGCACGCAGTAATTTTTCTTCGGAAGTGAGCTGTGTTTCGCCCTTAGGAATCACCTTACCCACAAGAATATCGCCGGCATTCACTTCAGCACCAATATAAACGATACCGCATTCATCCAGTTTCGATAAAGCGCCTTCGCTCACATTAGGAATATCGGCAGTGATTTCTTCAGGTCCCAACTTTGTATCACGAGCAATACAAGTTAATTCTTCGATATGAATACTTGTGAAACGATCTTCTTGCACAACACGATCAGAGATCAAAATAGAATCTTCAAAGTTGTATCCGTTCCACGGCATAAAGGCAACTAACAGGTTTTGTCCTAATGCCAATTCTCCCATATCAGTCGATTGGCCATCCGCTAAAATATCTCTTTTCTCAATCAAATCACCTTTTTGTACCAGTGTGCGTTGATTGATACAGGTATCATAATTGGTACGCGTGTATTTGGTTAGATTGTAAATATCGACGCCTGCTTCATCAGATGCAGCTGACGGATCATAGGCGCGTACAACAATACGCGAAGCATCGACTGAATCTACAATACCGCTACGTTTTGCAACAACTGTTACACCAGAATCCTTCGCAACTAAATGCTCAATACCCGTGCCAACAAGTGGTTTCTCGGTTTTCAGCAATGGCACTGCTTGACGTTGCATGTTTGAACCCATCAATGCACGGTTTGCGTCATCATGTTCTAAAAATGGGATCAACGCTGTAGCAACCGAAACAATCTGCTTAGGCGAAACATCCATATATTGGACACGATCTGCCGTTGAGAAAGTAAACTCGTTATGATGTCGAACAGGCACTAAGGCATCGACTAGCTTTCTTTTTTCATCAACGGTTGCATTGGCTTGTGCAATGACATAATCACCTTCTTCAATCGCAGAAAGATAATGCACATCGTCCATCACCTTACCATTAACGACCGTACGATAAGGCGTTTCTAGAAAACCATATTGATTAGTACGTGAATACATTGAAAGAGAATTGATTAATCCAATATTTGGCCCTTCTGGTGTTTCGATTGGACAAACACGGCCATAATGTGTTGGATGAACGTCGCGCACTTCAAAGCCTGCGCGTTCACGCGATAAACCGCCAGGCCCGAGGGCTGAAACACGGCGTTTATGTGTAATCTCAGAAAGCGGATTATTTTGATCCATAAACTGAGATAATTGACTGGAGCTAAAGAACTCTTTAATCGCTGCAGAGATAGGCTTTGCATTAACAATATCCTGCGGCATCACTGTCTCAACATCAGGCAAACTGAGTCTTTCTTTGATTGCGCGCTCAACACGGACCAAACCAATCCTAAATTGATTTTCAGTCATCTCGCCCACAGAACGAACTCGTCGATTACCAAGATGATCGATATCATCAACGCTATCTTCGCCATTTCTGATTTTAATAAGTGTCTTTAGAATTTCAAGAATATCATCTTTCGATAAAACCGAAGAACCCGTTGTTTCTTTACGGCCAATGCGGCGATTTAATTTCATTCTACCAACATCAGATAAATCATAGCGTTCCGGCGTAAAGAATAAATTTCTGAATAATCCTTCTGCAGCTTCTTTTGTCGGTGGCTCACCAGGACGCATCATACGATAGATCTCTATTAATGCTTCTTGGGCAGTCGTTGATGAATCAAGACGCAATGTATCTGATATATAAGGACCGCGATCAATATCGTTAATGTAGAGCGTTTCGAATTTTTTAATACCCGCTATCACCATCTGCTTAAGGATATCGCCTGTTATAATATCGTTTGCACGCGCAATAACATCACCCGTCTCAGGATGAATAATCGTTTTGGCCAGTACTTTACCTAATACATATTCAACAGGAACAATTAACTGTTTGATATCTGCTTTTTCTATTTGAGCAATATGTCTCGCTGTAATGCGTCGACCCTGCTCAACAATCACTTTGCCTGCTTTCTTAATTTCAGATAAAGCAATTTCTCCACGAAGGCGTTCAGGAATCAAATGCAGTGAAAACTGTCCATCGTGAATATCGTAAGCATTGTTTTCAAAAAAGATTTCTAAGATTTCGTCTAAAGTCAAATTCAGTGCACGTAAAAGAATCGTGACTGGTAATTTACGACGACGATCGATTCTGCTGTGAATACAATCTTTTGGATCGAATTCAAAATCCAGCCATGAACCACGATATGGGATAATACGAGCAGAATATAAAAGCTTCCCGGAAGAATGGGTCTTACCTTTATCGTGCTCAAAGAAAACGCCAGGGGAACGGTGAAGCTGCGACACAATGACGCGCTCTGTACCATTAATGACAAATGTACCATGCTCAGTCATTAAGGGAATTTCACCCATATACACTTCTTGTTCTTTAATATCTTTTACTACTTTTGCAGCTGAATCTTTTTCACGATCGAAGTGAATAAGACGTAATTTTACACGTAATGGCGCAGCATAGGTCAAGCCACGCATTTTGCATTCTCTGACGTCAAAAACGGGTTCGCTTAGTCGATAATCAACGTATTCTAAAGTGGCATATCCAGATAAACTAGTAATCGGAAAAACAGAGACTAAAACAGCATGTAAACCACTTTGTTTTTGATCTTTCTCATCCAAAAATTGGCGATAAGAGTCGGTTTGAATAGCCAGCAACGAAGGAACTTCAATAGCACTTAAAAGCTTACCAAAATTTTTTCGAATGCGTTTTTTTTCTGTATAGGAATAAACAGAACCCATAATTGTTACCTCAAAGGTAAATCCAGATATAAACAATTCACATCAGCTAATGTGATCGATTTTAACGAAAGTATCGAATGCCATCCTGTGCACACTTAATACCTCTCGCAAGTGACGAGAAACCTTCATTCACCAAGTGACAGTATTCCAAAAGCATGTTATCTCTGCCATGCAGGGATCCCATTAGTTCACAAGCAAGTCTCTCATCAGAGGCTTTACTGGTTTGAAAAATCTGGCCTGATCAATACGAACATTTCTCGCCAAAGGCTATCTGTTCATTGAAATCGCGTCGTTACTTAATCTCGACTGTCGCACCTGCTGCTTCTAATTTCTTCTTGATGTCTTCTGCATCCGCTTTAGACACAGCTTCCTTCACAGCTTTTGGTGCTGATTCGACGAGATCTTTAGCTTCTTTCAGTCCAAGTGCAGTTAATTCACGTACGACTTTGATAACATTGATTTTGTTGTCACCTATTTTCGCAAGGATAACATCAAATTCTGTTTTTTCTTCTTGTGCCTGACCATGCGCACCCTGCGCAGCAGGAGCTGCCACAGCCATTGAGGCTGCAGAAACGCCAAATTTTTCTTCCATTAATTTCACCAAATCAACCACGTCCATGACGCTCATGTTTGATATTGCGTTTAAGATATCTTCTTTATTCACTGCCATTGCTAAACACTCCGACTTTAAGTTAATTTAAACCACTTGACTGCTTCTGATCGCGAATCGCTGCAACGGTTCTGACCAATTTTGTATAAGGCGCAACCATTGTGCGAGTCAGCACAGTAATTGGCGCGAGCATAACAGACATCACTTGCGAAATACCTTGTAAACGCGTTGGCAAATTAGCAAGTTGATTCAAGCTTTCTTTTGGTAACAGCTGGTTAGACATTGCCAAAGCTGTTACTTTTAATTTTTCATGATCTTTTGAAAAAGTCTTTAATAAACGAGCACCTACGCCTGGATCTTCTTGTGAAAACACCAAAACCAGGGGACCCGTTAACTTGTCTCTTATACAAGCAAACTCAGTTGTTTCTAAAGCGCGCTTAGCTAAAGTGTTTCGCACAACTCGTACCACAACACCTTCTTTGCGGGCTGTTTGTCTCAGTTCCGTCAATTCACCAACCGTTAAACCGCTATACTCTGCAGCAATTAAAGAAACAGATTTCGCAGCAATATCAGACACGTCGCTAACAATTGTTTGTTTACCTTCGAATTTTAAAGTCACGTTATACCTCTAACTGAGAAATATCTAAAGTCAACCCAGGCCCCATCGTGGTTGATAAGGTTACCTTCTTAAAATAAACACCTTTTGCGGTAGCCGGTTTCGATTTTTTGAGCGCAGCAATCATTGCATTCAGGTTGTCAGTCAAATCCGCAACACTAAAATTAACTTTCCCAATTGGGGAATGAATAATGCCAGCTTTATCAATGCGGTAACGAACTTGGCCTATTTTAGCGTTTTTAACAGCATTAGCAATATCTATTGCAACGGTACCATCTTTTGGATTAGGCATTAAACCGCGTGGCCCCAAGATCGCCCCTAACTGCCCAACAATACGCATGGCGTCAGGTGTTGCCAACAACATATCAAAATCAATTTGTCCCGCTTTAATTTGTTCTGCCAAATCATCTAAGCCAACAATATCAGCGCCTGCTTGCTTCGCCGCTTCAACATGCGAAGGCGTAGTCAACACAGCAACTCTAACAGAACGACCCGTTCCTTTCGGCAATATAACAGCACCTCTAACGGCTTGGTCTGATTTACGTGGATCGACACCTAAATTAAAAGCAACATCGACACTTTCATTAAAAGCGACCTTTGGGATGCTTTGCAGCATCACTAGCGCTTCATTGATTAAATAGCGTTTGCCAGTCGTAAGCATGGTACCAATTTTACGCTGTCTTTTTGAAAGTTTTGTCATTTTTATACACCCTCTTCCACATCAACACCCATGCTACGAGCAGTGCCGGCAATAGAATTCATGGCGGCTTTTAAATTTGCTGCTGTTAAATCGGGCATCTTGATCTTTGCAATCTCTTCTAATTGTTTGCGATTAATCTTGCCAACCTTCTTTGTTTTTGGCGTGCTAGAGCCTTTTTCAATTTTAGCGGCAACTCGAATTAAATAAGAAGCAGGTGGTGTTTTGACAATAAATGTAAAACTTCGATCTTCGAATACGGTGATGACAACAGGCAACGGCTTACCTTGAAGATCAGGCGTTTGTGTTGCGGCATTAAATGCCTTGCAAAACTCCATAATATTGACACCCTGTTGTCCTAATGCAGGACCGACAGGTGGGCTGGGATTAGCAGCTCCGCCAGGAATCGTTAACTTTACATAACCTTTAATTTTTTTAACTGCAGCCATAAATTACTCGCTATTCATTTTACCAATATAACAACTAACGCAATGCTTACTAAAAAAACTAACCTTTTTCAACTTGATCAAATTGCAATTCGACAGGTGTTGAGCGACCAAAAATAAGCACAGCGACACGCAACCTATTCTTTTCGTAATTCACTTCTTCTACAACCCCGTTAAAATCAGCAAATGGACCATCAATAACACGTACAACCTCGCCCGCTTCAAACAATATCTTGGGTTTCGGTTTTTCGCTGCTATCTTGTACACGACGCAAAATAGTTTCGACTTCTTTCAAAGAGATGGGTGCCGGTTTATCGCTAGTGCCACCGATAAAACCAACTACTTTTGGAATGGATTTAATAAAGTGCCACGTTTGGTCATCCATGATCATCTCAACCAAAACATATCCTGGGAAAAATTTTCGCTCGCTCTTTCTTTTTTGGCCAGCACGTAATTCAACCACTTCTTCAGTAGGTACCAAAATATCGCCAAACTTTTCTTCAAGATTTTCAGAGTGAATGCGTTCTTTTAGCGTTTGCATCACATATTTTTCAAATCCTGAATAAGCGTGCACAACATACCATCTTTTTTTTGATGTTTTCTGTTCAGCTGTCATGGTAATGATACTATTCCTCACACTGCATGATGAAATTTCGAAGCTAAGAGATCGAACGGCCAGCCAAAAAACCAATCAGCCAGACTAATATGCCATCCATGCCCCACATAATTAATGCCAATATCACTACCATGGCAGCCACAACTAATGTTGTCTGTATCGTTTCTTCTCGTGTTGGCCAAACGACTTTACGCAATTCCATACGTGAATCACGGAAAAGCACGATGATTGTCTGACCTTTTATCGTTTTAGAAGCTAAAAATCCAAAGCCCGCCAAAACAACCGCCCATCCAATTAATCGTATGGGTTGAGAAATGTCGCTATAGTAATGATTACTGATCAATCCGGCAAGCAATAAAACGAACGCCAATGACCATTTAGGCCAATCACTTTGCGTATCGTTTTCTTTACTCTCCTTGAAACCCATTACATTTGCCTTTGATTTCATCTTCAACCTACCATCTTATAACAGGCCAGGAGGGTCTCGAACCCCCAACCTGCGGTTTTGGAGACCGCTGCTCTACCAGTTGAGCTACTGACCTATCTGCGTATCGACATCGCTTGGCGGTCTTATTCTATTATCTTCGCTACCACGCCAGCACCTACTGTACGACCGCCCTCACGGATAGCAAAGCGTAAGCCTTCTTCCATGGC
>MGYE01000068.1 GCA_001801625.1 Gammaproteobacteria bacterium RIFCSPHIGHO2_12_FULL_42_10 | reverse complement strand
TGAATACAGGAATATGGGCCTTCTGGATCCCTGAGTGACTTAAAGAGCTCAAGCAGTTCTGCTCGATTCTTGCCCCGTAATAGGTTTGGCAAAACAAAGCTTATAAAATATTCTTTTTCTCTGTGATTTAGCGTAAGAGACTTGCAATGCCCGGATTGAAGGATTGCGGCTACTAGCTTTGGTTGATTTTTAGCAATAGCCTTTTGCAACGCATTTTTGCCAACGCAATTCTTCTCACTCAACAATGCTTCCGTGCAATACTTGGATTGGACGATTGCGGTTGCTACCGCCTCTGAGTGCTTATCAATAGCAACTTGCAACGTATTTCTGTTATAGCTATCCTTCTCACTCAACAATGCTGCCGTGCAATGATCGGATTGGACGATTGCAATTGCAATGTCTTCCCATTCTTGTCGTTGCAAAATTATAACCTTTTGCAACGCATTGTAGCCATCGCTATCCTTCTCACTCAGCAATGCTTCCGTGCAATACTTGGATTGGACGATTGCGATTGCTATTGCTGATGCTGTTGCTGTTATCCCATCTTCTAGATAGTGCATAATAGCATATGTCAACACATTTAGCGTATCTATACACAACATCCTCTCACTCAGCAATGCTTTCGTGCAATGATTGGATGCAAGGATTGCGGTCACTATCTCCGATCGATTACACTTAATAGCATCTTGCAACACATTGCAGCCATTGTGATTCTTCTCACACAGCAATGCTGCCGTGCAATGCACCGACCCCACCAAGGCTTCAGGATGGAGCCATCGATTAAACACAGCACCGGTTAGATCGCATTGAGCCCATTTGGCGCCTGTTGCTAGAATAAGACCTAGGTTGGCATCGCGTAGGTCAGCGCCACTAAAATCAACACCACGTAGGTCAAGGCCGCGTAGGTCTTTTCCTTGTAGATCGCATCCTTTGAGAGAAAGACCGCTTAGGCAAGTGTTTTGTAGTGCAAAATAGATGATGGCTTCTTCGGTGATCGTGTTGATTGTTTCCTTAAATTGCGTGATGAATGCTTGTTGTTGATCCGATAGCAGCGCTTGATACCATGCTGTGTAGGCAGGATCAGGAAGAGAGGCTATTTTTGTTTCTATCGAACCCATCTCTAATGTATTATGCAAGCCAGTGTGGGGGGTTGTTTTCGCACTACGAACATCTACTATTGTGAGATTGTTTTCTGGAGCGTCAGGGCAGGCCAATTTTTTTTGGCGACTCTGGGCATTCTGAATCAAGCATTTTGCAAGTGCTGTCTCATCCGTTTCCGACAGATAATCAATATATTTATCCGCCATAATCCCTGAATATGCTTGATATTTTTGATCGGGATCAATTACATATTGACCATTCCCTCTTTGTAAATTCAATAGCTGTCGAACGATGCTCGGACTGATCTTCTGCCCTTTTGGCGGTGTCAATGCAAACCAGAGCGCTGAGAGGCCATTTTGTGTGATCGCATTCCAATTGAGATCAGGATGTGTATCGAAAATCTCTTGAATGACTATTGTATTGCGTGTATCGATTGCTTGACGCAGTTGTTGGTAAATAGATGCTTCGGTTGTCGTGGGCATGGATTGCTCTTTGCCATTATATTATAGTTATATTTTGGCAAGTATATCATGATGTGAATGTGGATGTCATAATTATTTCTAAAGCTTGCTTTAACCAGGGGGTGTATTGATCTCTGTGGGTAGTTAACGCTTGTTGCAATGAATCGATTGTGATCCAGCGTGTGGCATGAACTTCATGAGGGTTGGGCTTTAGAATAATATCAGGTGTCAAGGTGCCGACTAAGACATGATCGACCTCATTTTCAGATAGACCGTTTTGAAAGTGAGCGGTGTATTGAAACCAGCCTACATCTACCAATGTTGTCGTGATGCCTAGTTCTTCCTGTAGGCGTCGCATGCCAGCTTCAATGATATCTTCCCCTTTGCGAGGGTGTGAGCAGCAGGCATTTGTCCAAAGACCCTGCGAGTGATACTTATGAAAAGCACGTTGTTGTAGTAATAATGCACTTTTTCCGGGCTCTCCTTGAAATAAAAAGACAGAAAATGCACGATGCAGGAGGTTTTTTTGATGCGCTTTTATCTTTTCAGAAAGACCTATTTCTTGGTCTTTCTCATCGACCAAGACCACATATTCAGTTGATGACATAGCGCTCTTCAAGTAGAATCAACGGTTCAAACATTCGTCATTCGCATGCCCCGCAACAAGTGCGGGGTGACAACATGCAACAAGTGCGAGGTGGCAATTTTTTTGTGCGAATTTCTTAAATTAAAATGTAGGACCTTTATAGCCTATTTAGGCACTTTTTCGCAAGTACTCTATGCGCCCTCACACTGACTCACAAATAGCTTCAATTCCGATGCAACTTGTCGGTCCGGTCGAGATTATTAGCGAAGAGGTAACGGGCCGTGTTTCTGTACCACTTGCTACATTTGAATCGCCTTTGTGGCCTTCTACGCATCGAGGTGCGCTACTTTCTCAAACAGCAGGCGGTATTCGTGCGGTGATCGTTGATGATCGTATGACGCGTTCAATATTGGTTGAAACGAATACTGCCACAGATACGTATCGTATTTATCTTGCTATCCAACAACAAAAAACAGCCATGCAGCAAATAGTTGGAAAATCCAGTCGGTTTGCAAAATTGATTGATATGCATGCCCAGCTTGTCGGGTCGATGCTTTATTTAAGATTTGAGTTTTTAACAGGCGATGCATCTGGCCACAATATGGCAACCATCGCATCTGATAATCTGTTGCAATGGCTGTTGCAACAATACCCTGCATTACGGTATGTCACGATATCTGGCAATTTTTGCACGGATAAAAAAGTATCTGCTGTGAATGGTATTTTGGGGCGCGGTAAAAATGTGATTGCAGAAATCACCGTGAGTCGAGCACATTGTACGCGTTTTCTTAGAACGACACCTGAAAAAATAATTGAATTAAATATTAAAAAAAATCTCGTTGGTAGTATTGTTGCAGGCGGTACCCGTAGTGCGAATGCGCATTATGCCAATATATTGCTCGGCTTTTATCTGGCGACCGGACAGGATGCTGCTAATTTGATCGAAGGCTCGCAAGGCATTACTTTTGCTGAGTTGCGAGAGGATGCGCTCTATTTTTCTGTGACGCTACCCAACGTGATTGTTGGTACAGTGGGCAATGGCAAAACGTTTGATTTTGTTAAGCGTAATCTATCGTTAATGGGATGTGATGCAGAAGCCATGCCCGGTTATAATGCAAGACGATTAGCTATTATCGCAACCGCTGCTGTATTATGCGGAGAGATATCGTTGCTTGCTGCGCAGACGAATGTAGGGGAATTAACGCGCAGCCATGTTGTGTTAGAACGCAAAAGGAATGAAGCATGACATCAGTTGGTATTGATACCTTAGCAGTTTATGTGCCGCATTATGTGCTGGATCTCACAGAGCTTGCAAAAGCGCGCGGTGGTGAAGTGGATCAGTATTCGCGTGGGCTAGGTCAGCATAAGATGGCAGTGACTCCACCTGGAGAAGATATCGTAACGATGGCAGCCAATGCCGCACGTCAGGCATTACAAGGCATCTCGCCTGATACGATTTCGATGCTGCTCTTTGCGACGGAATCTGGTATTGACCAATCCAAAGCTGCGGGGATGTATGTGCATGAGCTTTTGCAGTTGCCAGACCATTGCCGTGTTGTTGAGTTGAAACAGGCTTGTTACAGTGGTACCGCCGCTTTACAGTTAGCGTTGCCTTATGTACGGCATCACCCAGATCAAAAAATCTTAGTGATTGCGTCCGATATTGCCCGCTATGGGTTAGGTGCACAGGCTGAATCTTCTCAGGGAGCAGGTGCTTGTGCGATGGTATTATCGGTTAATCCTCGTTTAATTGCATTTGATGCGACAAGCGGCGTCGCAACAGAAAACGCAATGGATTTTTGGCGACCTAATTATTTGGATGAAGCAATTGTAGAGGGTAAATACTCAAGCAAGTTGTATTTATCTATGCTAGAAAAAACGTGGCAGCAATATCAAAAGTTATCCCACAAAACATTTAGCGATCATACCTATTTCTGTTATCACACCCCTGTGCCGCGTTTAGTTGAAACGGCGCATCATAGTTTACTAAAACAATGCGGTTTCAAAACAATCTCTAAAGAAGAAAGCGCTGCGCAAGTGGCCTCATCGCTTGTCTATGCACGTTTGATGGGTAATAGTTATGCTGCAGCGCTTTACGTAGGCTTTGCTTCATTGTTAGATCATGCAGCAGAAGATTTGGCGGATCAACGCATTGGTTTTTATAGTTATGGTTCAGGATGTGTTGCAGAATTTTTTAGTGGCGTGATTGGTTCGAATTATAAAGCAGTATTGCATACCGCTTATCATGCTAATCTTTTTAACGAACGTCATGCATTAACCCATGATGAGTATGAAGCATTTTATCGTTTTGATGGTCCAAAAGACGGTGGCGATCAGATCATTCCCGCTTATCATACGGGACATTATCGTTTAAATCGTTTTTATCAGCACAAACGACTGTATGAAAAATCAGAATAAAATACAAGTTCGTGCACCAGGCAAATTAATTTTATCTGGTGAGCATGCTGTTTTGTACGGTAAGCCTGCGCTTGCGATGGCAATTGATCGCTATGCAACCGCTACCATTACACAGAATACGTTGCCAGACATCGCCTTTCATTTAACTGATCTTGCACATCGTAGTCGTCTCTCGATACAACGCTTATATCATTTAAAAGAGCGTATTAAACGTAAATATCAGCGTTTTGTTCGTGGCGAAATTGATGTACGTCGCGTCCTGCAAAAACCTTTTGAGCTAGCACAGTTTGCATTTAGCTTGATGAGTGACGTGCGACCACTTGCATTGTCAGATGGGGCGAATATTAGCATACAATCAAACATTCCCATTGGATGTGGCATGGGATCGTCAGCTGCGACAATATTGGGGGTGATGTATGCTGTTTCGCAATATCTAGAATTATCGCTTTCAACCGATACTTTATTTCAATTAGCGCTCATTGCAGAAAAAATGCAGCATGGCGAATCAAGTGGTCTAGATTTACAAGTTATGATACAGGGCGGATGTGTTTATATGCATGATCGTTTAATAGAGACGCGTGTTGCGCCAACACTGCCACTCTATCTTGTGCACACCGGCACACCTGCTGTTTCAACGGGAGAATGCGTCACAGCAGTTAAAAAACATTTTCAATCAAATCAATTGGCAAATGATTTTGAAAGTGTGACGCGTGCAATGGATGCGGCGTTGCAAGAAAATGCATTGACTAAAATGAAAGAAAACATTTCTTTAAACCATCGTCTTTTAACTGCCATCGATGTGGTGCCTGATAAAGTGCAGCGTTTTATTCGAACGATAGAGGGCGAAGAGGGTGCTGCAAAAATATGTGGTGCGGGTGCCATTAGAGGAGAGTGTGCGGGTGTCGTGCTTGTATTGGGTGAAGACAAAAAATCATTTGTATCGATCGCAGAGCGTTTTGGTTACACGATGCTAGATGTCGCTTGTGAAGTGCGAGGTGTCTATGCAGTATAAAGCCTCCGCGCCAGGATCATTGATGTTGTTGGGCGAATATGCTGTTTTGTACGGAAAATCTGCATTGCTCGCTGCAATTGATCGGCGTATCACAGTGACATTGAAGCCGCGCAAAGACAACCAAGTTAATATTTATTCTGATTTAGGTCATTACACAACAGAATTTTCACAATTAGCAATACAACAACCTTTTCAGTTTGTATTGGGCGTCTTAAAGCAGTATCAATCCCATCTAAAAAATGGCTGCGATATTGAGATTGAAGCGGAGATGTCTTCTGAAGTGGGTTTTGGTTCATCGGCTGCGACGACTGTTGCAATGCATGCTGCTTTATTTTCGTGGTTGTCGTTTGATGTTTCTGTTAAATATTTTATTGAACAAGCCGTTAAAATCGTGCGTCATGTACAAGGAATAGGTTCTGGCGCCGATGTTGCAGCATCTGTTTGTGGTGGGATGGTGCGCTATCGCAATCAGCCGTTTGAGTTTGAGAAGTTTCGTGTGGTGCATCCATTAGTTGTCTTTTATTCCGGATATAAAACGCCTACGGTGCAGGTTATTAAACAAGTTGAACAGCAGTTTGCAGGTCGTGAATTAGCTTTTAAAGAGATTATTAAACAAATTGAGCAGTGTAGTGCAATGGGTATTGCGTTTGTGAAAGAAGGCGCCTGGCAGGCGTTGGGCGCGATGATGAATGAACAGCAAACCTATATGCAAGCCTTGGGCGTCAATACACCTCTTTTACAGTCTATGGTAGATATTTTACAAAAAACGCCTGGTATATTGGGCGCCAAAATTTCAGGCTCTGGATTGGGAGATTGTGTAGTGGGTCTTGCCATGCAAGATGAGTGCCTGATTCCGGCTGTACCCGGCGCACAACAAACTGTTGCGATGACATTGCGTGGCGTTGAGCGCCACGCAATGTAGATATTGTTTTTTACAGGCGTATATACCCATTGCACTTCAAGATGCGAACTTTAACATCCCATCTTGCGGCGAAATTGGGAAGTTTTTTGAAAGAAAAATCCTCACAATACAACGAGTATTGCTGCGGTTTTTCTTTCAAAAAACTTCCCAATTTCTTGCAATCTGGGCGTTAAAGTTCGCATCTTGAAGTGTAACGGGTATATCATGAATAAACTTGCAGTGATTTCACATCTCCTCTCAAATGCATTACTGCAGTCCCCACACAAGCAATCAGGCACAGGCTTTGCGCCCACCAATATTGCCTTATGTAAATATTGGGGAAAACGTGATGCAGAATTAAATTTACCTATCACCTCCAGCTTATCGATTGCGTTGCCCAATAAAGGATCCACGACAACATTGACACTCATCGATCAATCTATCGATCGCGTGATATTCAATGGCCGAGAACGTTCGTCTACTTCGCCATTCGTAGAACGTCTTGTGCAATATTTAGATTTATTTCGACGAGAGCGCGCATGGCATTTGCAAGTTGATATCACAATGAATATTCCAGTAGCTGCTGGTTTTGCTTCATCTGCCGCAGGATTTGCATCGCTTGTGATTGCGCTAAATGATTTATTTGATTGGCATGCATCACGACAAACATTATCCATATTAGCTCGTCTAGGCAGCGGGAGCGCCGCACGTTCATTATGGATGGGTTTTGTAGAATGGCAGGCTGGTGCGGATCCTTGCGGTATGGATAGCTATGGCATGCCATTAGAAAAGTCCTGGCCTGATTTATGTGTTGGACTGTTATCTTTAAACAATCAACCCAAACCTATTTCATCTAGACGCGCTATGCAGCAAACAGTAGCAAGTAGTGTGCTTTATGAATCATGGCCCAAGCAAGTCTCACGTGATCTGGTTTTATTAAAACAAGCAATACAAGATAAAAATTTTCCATTGTTGGGCTCAATCGCTGAAAATAATGCATTATCGATGCATGCAACGATGCTGAGCAGTATGCCGCCAATCTGTTATTTTTTACCTGAAACGCTAGAAGCGATGCATCGTATTTGGAAATTAAGAGCAGAAGGATTGGCGCTCTATTTTACAGAAGATGCTGGCCCTAATTTAAAGCTGTTATTTTTGAAGTCGGATATAAAGCGAGTACAGATCCATTTTCCAGAAATGCTACTTGCTGCAGATGGATCTCAAGCTGACCCCGCGATAGATGCGCGGGGATAACAGCTGATGAGAGGTGTTCATAAACGCTGTTGCAGAAACTACTTCACTTGCTGCCACATGCCATCTGAGTTGCGGCACGCAATGCCTTTTGTTTTGGTGGTTTTGCCAGCAGTCGTTTTGCCATAAGCGACATAATGACGGCAATAGGTGCTGCCTTTGTATTCTATGACGCTGCTTGTTGGCACAATCTTGTACCACACGCCGGTTTTATCGTTGGTCCAATGAGAGGGCACATTCATTGAGTTATTGTCCATAGCGCTATTCATATTGTTTTGATCTGAATGATCCATAGAATGTCCCCAAATGCCACCAATCAAGGCACCGACAACCGCGCCCGCTGCGATTACCCAACCACGACCCGCGCCCGTTGCAAGTGTTCCTGCTAAGCCGCCAATCACAGCGCCTGTTCCTGCGCCAGCTGCCGTATTTTCTTTCTGTGTGTTGGTTGAACATGCTGTTAAGCTAACAATCAAGGCAATTAAAGTGAATTTCATCATGATTTGTTTCATGTTGTCTCATCCTCGAAAAGTATGAATAGAAGGGCCAGATAGCATGCAATACTAGATGGTCATTTATCTATGATAAGTGAAAATGATCAGTTTAATTATTAGGGATAATACTGAGCAGCAATTGCTGAATATTTAGTGCCTGATTAAGAACGTAGCAGCGGTGCACGCTCATCTTGAGGATCTCCTAACCCGAATATTTCATCAATAAAGTGGTGGAAGTCAAAATAATTCTATAAGATTCATCCTCTTACAGAAGAATCAGGACGACTTCCACCGTGACAAAGTGTATCAAGGAAAAACGGGCATTTCCATCATGCCAAGGACGAATTGTTGAAGCCCAATTTGCTGAAGAAGATGAAAATGTCCCCTTGAAAACCGGATAGAAATGCCCCCTAGATCCAGTATCTTTTTAACTCACCTTTTTCAACGGAATTTAGGACCTACTCGTAGCATAGGGATTTCTTCATTAATATTAAGACCAAAATGATGAAATATCCCCGTCCTGTTTGCAAAAAATTGATGCTCTACAATGCCAAGAGGTGCTTCTGGCTTATAACCTACCGCTCTTCCATCTTGAAATAGAGTGAGTTGTCTCGGTTCATTACGGTTATTTCGGCCAAAAATTGTAAAAGAATTATCAGAATTTTTACGAATCTCATCAACAAAGTTATTTCCTTTAGCATCATTAATGACAAAAGGTGGTTCCTTTATTGCTGCCGCTGATGAAACAGTTCTTTCATCTCCACGTACAGCTTTTTTGAACATCGTTGTAGAATAATCAGCTGACGCTAAGGCCGGTTTTTCACGCACACTATTTCCGTAGAATTTTGCAAAATGATCTCGACTTTCTTTAGGAATAGTGTCTGCTACCATCTCTAAAACCGTTCTTATCTTTTGTGGATTTGAGACGGTTGTAAAAGGTCTTGTGCTTTTATCAAAAACAGTAACTGGTTGGTTCCACTCGCCAGTTACCTCAACTTGGTAATCTGAAGTTGCTACAGCTAAGTTACCACTCAATTTCGATGTACCTATCTCAGAGTCGTTCGTCCCGGGCGATATGTAAGACCAATATCCACGTATTTCAGGCCCTGTTCCTGCAGGATACTCACAAAATATAGCGGCACGCACCCAACCAAACATGTATGCTTTTAATTGCTCTCCTGGAGACAAGTCATCGGCAGATTTGACATCTTTAGAGACAGAAGCCCCTACTCCTGCCGATTCCGGCACAACATCAACGCAATTAGAAAGAAAAATAGATTTTATCTCGTTAATTGCACAAAAACATTCCGTTTCTTCGGCAACTGTTAACGGAGGCTGTACGGAGGATGTTGATATTTTATCGGGATGATAAATTGCGCTCATTAAGTGACAAGCATCAATAATTTCTTTTTTGCTCGGAGCAGGCTCACGGTTAAGCCCTAATATTTTATAGTAATCACCATCATAAGGTGCCCTTTGAAACCGTTCTGGTAGAATAAGCGTTGGCATAATACCCTCCCTCCCCTATAGAAAATTAGAAACACGATGTAGTCGCACTATTTTGTTGCTCTTCTGGCTTGAACTGTTGCTTGCCTAGGCATCTCCGGATCAATGTAACCATGAGGTAGTGTAGGAATCGTCTCCCCTAAGTGATCTCTGATCAGAATGTCTTTAGCTGCAATTGCCTGTGTCAATAAATTATTCACTTGTATTTGATCAGCTTGTAAATTTTTATCTGGATGAACAATCACGACTCTTTTTTTATAAATTGCCTCAATATACTTTATATCAAGCTTTTCAGGTCTAACGTCTGTGGCTTTCACACCTAAATCTCGTAACAATTTCCACAATACATTTGATCTTTGTGACTGTGGCGGAGATGGTGGTGGCTGGAATTGAGATGAGGCTTGTTGTTTAAACTCTTTCAGAAATTGAGCAACATGAGCATTGCTACTTTCAAATTGGCGAATAAACTCTATAAACGGTTGTCCATCAATAGAAATGTGCTCACCGGCAAAATCAAGGTGACCTGTTATTCTAGAAACAGTCATGTTAATTGAGAATCCTTTGTAACCAAACTCAAAACTTGGCCCATTCTCCGTTTCTCTCATGATACAATTATAATTCATCGATCTGCGATAATGAAATGAAACCAATACGGGGGTACTTGATTGACGTCCTGAGGTGCCTGTGGCATTATAACCACCCATAAACGTAAACGTATTTCCAGCTGTGGTAAATGAAGCAGCACTTTGCCTCGGTTCCGATGAAACAGCAGCGCCGGTACGTCTTCCACGGCATTTAAGTCCGGAGCCAATACTTGCTGAATCAGTCATATGAAAATCACCTTGAATGCTGCAACCAGAGCCCATATTACCTGAAAGTATAAGATTCCCTCCGATCGAACAACCTGAACCAACACTACCGGAAACATCAAGATTTCCATTGATACGACAGCCAGAACCAACACTCCCTGCATGACTAACAACAAGATTGCCATTTACAGCACAACCGGAAGACACATTGCCTGATATGGTTACATTAGAAGCATTAAATACTGCGCCAGAGTTAACTGAACCTGATATTAAAATAGTTTGAGCATAAATTACGCAACCACTGCTGATACTTCCAGAGACAATCAGATGACCAGGACAATTAATAACTGTTCCTGAACCATAATTACCAGATAAATTTTCATTATTATTCACATTTATTATCATAATGGGACCATCCCTTCCATTAAAAAATAAGCAATTTGTGTAACGACAATTAAAACTGCGTTTGGATGACAGAAATAAATGCCATATTGAGTCTTATTATGCCATAATGTACTTCAAATGTACATTATTTTTTCCTGGGACTGGTTCGAAGGGTTCAATGGCTATCTCCATGTCGATGGCGATAAACATTGTCTGACGACGTATCGCACTAAAAAACACAGAACTTGCCACAGCACAATGCGAAACCATCCGATTAAAATTATACAAAATAGGCGCGATCATTTTGCGCAACATACGACGTATTCGATTTTTATTATCAAGCAACTACCCAAAACAAACATTATTTTTAGAAACCGTAAGAAAACTATTATAAATCAAATGGGGCTGCTCCCGGCCTCGTTAAAAAATGGGAATGGCTTCTGCTCGCCCTTAATTTTTCAATGATTAAAAAAATCAATCTGAAACAGATATTTTGTCAAAAAATAATATGTGGGCTAGTTTCCTGTCTTTGATAGGTGATGTGTTACCTGAACTTCCTCTGCGGCCCATTAATCTGATTTTGCGCCAATGAAGATTCGACACGTTCATTTTATAGTTTGTATTTATGCGGGAGCGGTTAAAAATAACTGCTTGATTTTCATATCAATTTAAATTTGGCCAGAGACGGGATCGAACCGCCGACACGAGGATTTTCAGTCCTCTGCTCTACCGACTGAGCTATCTGGCCCGAATAGGAATTGATCTAACTCTTGCATGACGCGTGTGCGAGCGGCGGGTTCTATCATACTGAGTCGATTTTCATTGATGAACATGGTTTGATGGGTAAGCCAAAGTTGCCAGGCTTCTTTTGAGATTTGTTCATACACTTTTTGACCCATGGTGCCTGGCATAGGCGGAACAGGCAAGCCCATTGCCTCTTTGTTTAGCTTTGCGCAGTGTATTAAACGAGTCACGCTAACTCTCTCAAAATAGACTGAATCGGTTTCGGCAACCCAATCGCGGGTGTTTCGTAGAGGTTATACCAAATTTGATGAGCTTCTGCTACGGTTTTAGGTATTTTGTTTGAGTTAACTTCTATTAAAATGGGATGGAGGTGCAGATGGTAATGCGTGAAGGTGTGTCTAAAAGAGGGGAGTGATTTAAAATTGACCTTGTTCGCTGTGGTGCGCGTATTGGATTGGCCCCGAACGTAGCTCCCCTCCCCCATAGGAGGAGGGTTAGAGTGTGGGGATCGCAATGCATCAATTCCCTCTCTTGATTTAATCGATCCCCCCACCCCAACCCTCCTCCTATGGGGGAGGGGAGCTACGTTCGGGGTCACAATGTGTAATAAAGTCAAAATATTCGCATCGTTCGGTTTTCCCTCGATACCAGGTAAACAATAAAGCCCTCCCCAAATACCTTTCGATGGGCGTTTTTCTAACAAGACATGCCCATCTTGTTTGAGAATTAGAAAGGTAACTTCTCTCGTTGGTATGGGACGCGCTTTTTGTTTGAATGGTAGTTGATCAACTAGATTTTTTTGATAAGCGATGCAGACTTTGTTAAATGGGCAGTGCAAACAGCCAGGCTCTTTTCTGGTACAAAGTGTCGCGCCAAAATCCATAATGGCTTGCGTGTAATCAGCTGATCGTTTGTTAGGCGTAAATTTTTTTGCAATGTCCCACAGTGTTTGTTCTGTTGATTTCTCGTTAATGGGTTCTGTGATGCCGCAAAGACGCGTGAGAACGCGTTTTACGTTGCCATCTAGAATAGGTGCTCGTTGATTGAAAGCGATGCTTAATATGGCGCCTGCTGTTGATGGCCCAACGCCTGGCAATGTTTGTAGCGTTTCCAAAGTTGCTGGAAATTGACCGCAGTATTCATTTGTAATGAGCTTAGCAGCGCGATAAAGCGATCTTGCGCGAGCGTAATAACCAAGCCCCGCAAAATGATGTAGCACCTCATCTTCATGCGCTAGCGCTAAAGTAGCGAGGTCTGGGAAGCGCGCCATGAAACGCAAAAAATAAGGGATAACAGTATTGACCTGTGTTTGTTGTAGCATAATTTCAGATACCCAGATGCGATAGGGTGTCTTTTGCTCTTGCCAGGGTAACGAATGTCTTCCGTATTGATCAAACCAGGCAAATAGAGAGCGTTGGAATGTTATAGAGGATAACTGAGATAACTGCATGGCATCTCTACGAAACTTCGAGTGATAGCTCGACAGAATGCGCGGTTTGCCTAGTAGTCGCGATTTTTAAATAAGCATTTGTGCTTAAGACATTGGCATAGAATGACTGCAGTGCAGCAAGAAATGCTAAATGAACATGTTCTTCTGAGACGAGTGTTTGATTAAAAGTAAGCGCATGCGCAGTGCATGCATCTTGCAATACGGTGCAAACGAGGCCTAAATCATAGGCAGCACGCACGGTCGCGTCAATCGTAAGATGTGTCGTCATGCCGCAGATAACCAAATGGCGAATGTTTTGTTTGGTTAGGTGATTGAGCAATGCGGTATCTTTGAAGCTGTTCGGGTAATGTTTTTTGATGATGATTTCACCTTGCGCGGGCTGTGTGGCGGTACAAAATTCCGCGCCTTTTGTGCAAGGTAATAGAAAAGTAGCATCCGGTTGCGTTGCAATATGTTGCACGTGGATGATAGGTTGTTGTCTTGAGCGGAAAGATTGTAAAACAGTTTGTGCATTAACGATGACATCATTGCTTCGCTCTAACGGTCTTCTTCCGTGAGCTAAGTAATCGTTTTGCATCTCCAGAAGCAGCAACCCTGTTTTCATATCTATTCCTTATATGAAATAAATCAACAATAGCATACCATGATTAATAAAAAATAGCATATTTTATGTACGATTCATAGTCGTTGTATAGTCGTTGTATCGGATAACTCATCGCAACATAGGTGCGGTTGACTTTTTCTAGCCAACTCAAAATAAAGGCTTGAGCGCAAGCCTCAGTTAATAGTCTATCTGATGGTGTCATTTTTGAAATCATTGCTAATAATTCTGAATCTAACATAATATCCGTTACAATTTCGTCATTTGTTTTAATCGTGAATGACTGATCACAAGGTAAAGTGTGAGCACGTAGTATATTATAAATACATAATGTGCAGACTAAATCAATAAAAAAACTCGTTGCTTGCGTCGTTTTCACTCTATTCCTTTTTTTTGACGAAGCTATTAATATTACGTTAACAGAGATGCGGTGTTGGAGTCAAAAGGTTGCTATTTTGTGGAATTTTATAAAAATTAAGTGAGCGTAATCGATGCACAATGATATTACTTCTAATCAAGAAAAAATCTCAAAGATGTTAATCGTGGGGTTTAAGGGTACGGTTTTACATGAAGAGGATCCTGTCGTCAGAGCAATTTTGCAAAAGCAAATTGGTGGCGTAATTCTATTTGCTGAGAATATTGTCTCGCCACTACAATTATCTGCGCTCACGAAGCAATTGCGTCGCTATGCAGATCATGCGGCTTTGTCTGATTTTATTATTAGTATCGATTATGAAGGAGGGACCGTTCATCGTTTGCCTGAATCGCTTGGTTTTCCAAAAAGACTATCTGCACAAATGATGAGTACGTTATCGTTTGCAGAAGCCAAAGCAGAAGCACAACGTATGACAGAGACATTGGAAAAGTTTGGGTTTAATCTTAATTTTGCGCCCGTCGTCGACGTCAATGTGAATCCAGATAACCCTATTTTAGGCAAACGTGAGCGATGTTTTTCTGGCGATCCTGCTAAGGTTGCAGACTATGCCAATATTGTTATCGAAAGCTTAAATGAGCGTGGTATTACTGCGGTCATTAAGCATTTTCCGGGACACGGCAGCTCACTCGGCGATACGCATCTTGGATTTGTTGATGTTACAGAGACCTGGCAATCTTCTGAATTGGAGCCTTATAAACAACTATTACAACATCAAAATGATCGTTTGATGATTATGACAGCGCATGTTGTGCATCGTGGGTTTGATGCGTCTGGCTTGCCAGCCAGCCTTTCTAAAGCGATGACGACCGATCTGTTGCGTGATATTACCCCACATCGTTTCACCATTGTGGCAGATGATTTGCAGATGCGTGCTGTGCGCGATCATTATTCGCTTGAAGATGCTGTACGATTAGCAATTGCTGCAGGCGCAGATCATATTATCATAGGGAATCAATTGATGGCACACGAAGATTCGATGAGCATATTGGATATGATGCGTATAGCTCGCATTCTTCCGTTGATTTTAAAAGGATTAAACTCCGAACCGGGGTTTTATTGAAATTTATTATTGAAATTTAGGTGAGATTATTGGGAGCATACACTATACTTATCTTGAAAACATAATAAAAAATGTCACGAGTGGA
>MGYE01000067.1:7864-23244 GCA_001801625.1 Gammaproteobacteria bacterium RIFCSPHIGHO2_12_FULL_42_10 | reverse complement strand
CCTTCTGTGGCATGATTGATGATATGTGATATTTCTTTAAAGGCCTCGAGGATATGAGGCACTGCTTCAATTGCATCTATCAAATGGAAAATGACAGCAGCAGGTGGGGCGATTGACAATAGCGCGACTGTTGCCTCTGCGACATGCTCTGTTTTACTCTTCTTATGAGGAGCAATCTCACCGCTAATAATAGCGGCAGCAGCTGTATACAGATTACCCAGCAGTCTCTCAAAAGATTTTTTGACGATTCTAATGGCTGCTTGTTTGGGATCAATAATCTTTTCATCTTTAGGTAAAATATATATTTTCTCTAAATGTTGATTAGTTGCTGCGATAAGAGAAGCTGTCTTTTCTGTTAAACTAACCCAAGGTGCTTGTTGATCATTCGGCCAATCATTGACCTTGTGAGTGGAATAAACTTTTGTTAATGCTTGATCTAACTTTGTGAGATAACTAGCTTGTTTTGCAAACGACTCTGCAAGACTAAAACTGCTATCGCAGGCCGCTATTTCACTCGCAGTTGTTTCTAGGAAATCTACAATCTCTTGTTCTAATTGTTGTGTGATCTGAGCGTTAATAGGTGCGGCATGGATCCTATCTGAGTGACTAGGCAATAGCGCTTTCAATGAATCAATACTGCCACGCAGCGTGGGCGGCGCCAAAAGCGCTTGTTCATCTATGGGTTTATGCGGAAGATGCGCTTTATCGTGCACCGTGAAATCACGTAATGTGCGATTGTTAAAAAGGATTGATTGGATAGTGGTGTTTTCTTTGTCTTGGAATAGAGGTGTGAGACCAATTGTATTGCAACCTTGCAAATTACAATCTCTCAGATCGATTTGTAACAATGATCGGTTCTTTTTAAAGACTTCTTTTAGAAATTGCATAAAATCATCGCTGGGTGTATTAGATTGTCCAGGTATCGCACTGATTTTTAAAAATCTGAGTGTTTGATTGATTGACAATGCTTCGATCAATAAGGGTATGTCTGCAGTGCGTAATTGCAAAGGCAAGATCAATTTTAGAATGATGGCATCTTGCTTCAGTGCTTGTATCAGCAAGATCGCTTTTTTCGCTGGAAAAGATTGCGTTAAATCTAGCGTGCGAATGTCGACGATTGCACGAGGATCAATGTGTTGTTGAATGACACATGAGGAAAGGTATGCGATCAATTCTCCGCTTTTTCCAAACAAAATAGCGCAACGTAGTGCGTGCCAATCGCTGTGATTCCAAAAACGATAGTAGGTATTATTAACTTGTACGCTATATCTTTTGATGAGATGCGCTGCTATTGCTCGATTGCCTTCTTTGGCAGCTGCCATGAGGGGTGTCAGCGGTCCCACTGATGAATCAGCAATCATGCTTCTGCCAAGCCACCAGTCATCACAAGTCTGATTGAGGGATACCTGAACAGATGTGAGATCAATACCACTGTCTAGCGCTGCTTGAACAATCGCATCGATTGTTTGGATGACGCTTGCTTCAGTTTCTTCTTGACGATTATGCGTTGAAGCTAGTCTGCAGATGATGTCAGTCAGTTGTTGTAAACGCTTTTCTTGAGATAACGCTTGGTTGCATATATTCCGTTTGGCAGTCCGTATTCTTGCGGGCAACGTTCTATTGTTCATGAGAGACATTCCATTGAAATTGCATTAATTTATCGCAATAGTATTTCAATTGTGCATTTT
Source organism: Gammaproteobacteria bacterium RIFCSPHIGHO2_12_FULL_42_10 (assembly GCA_001801625.1). Lineage (GTDB taxonomy): Bacteria > Pseudomonadota > Gammaproteobacteria > DSM-16500 > DSM-16500 > Aquicella. Next base: position 21,556 of record MGYE01000067.1, on the reverse strand, counting down.
ATGCAATGATAATTTTCGGGAGCCTCGGCGGTGTTTGTCGAACTAGTATGGGTTCTTTTTAAGCAGTTGAAATTGCAAATGATTTGCTATGGATGCTACAATCCGGCCATGAAAAAATTTATCCTCAGTTTTTTATTATTAATGACATCAACCATCGCAATAGCAGGCGGTCAGATTGATCTTAGCCTGAAGATCACCGATCCAATCAAGGCAAATCGATATTTCATTTGCCTATATGGCATTGGTTGTTTAAGTTTGCATGCGACAGAGAGTCATCGGGTATTTTCGATGGCACCTATCGATATGAATAATATTAAAAAGATCGTCATCGCGGATCTTGCAGATAAGCGTCTGTATTTCCAGCCAATCGATCCTTCTTGTCAGGTCGACTTGCATGCAAACCAGAAGATCACCGTTGCGGGTGAGCTTTCTGTTAAAAACAATGTGCCTGTCATCGAAAAACTACATTGCTTGGTTGCATAAGTTAACCCATTGTGTGTCCTGGCCTCAGTCGATCTTGTGCTTTCAAAGCGACATTAGCCTGTTCGGCAAGCGTTTCTTCTGTCTTTAATTTCAGTTCGAGTTGTTTCAACTCTCGTTTGGTGCTGACTTCATCTTTGGCGAGCTCGGACACCGCTGAAATGATCTGTACTTTGTCTGGCTGTTGATTAGGTATCTTGTCCAGTTTTTGCATAAACTTTTTTCGTGCTTTTATAACAGCCAGTAAAGCGCTGCCGAAGTTGAAAGGTTCAGATTTGTCAGCGGGCTCGTCGACTGATGCAGATATCGCCTTGATTGCATCGTTTATACCTATCTGCCCCGCAATAATTTTAGGCTCAGGCATAGGCAGCTTATGAACTGATTGGTGCTCATCCTGATAGTCTGCATGTGACTGTGCGAGTTGGCGGCAGAGAGTGGCGGGAGAAGATGATGTTGAATCGGCTCCACAATAAGCGAGCGCAAATTGTCTGCCTTGTGCGCTTGTGATCGGCACGTTTCCCGCAGGTGTTGCAAATTGTAGCGTTTGTTGTTCGGGCGCTGTTAACCAGGCGTTTAGTGTTTGTTGAGTGGTTTGTTGTATTTGTTGCCATTGCGCTGTATTTTGCAAAATGGCTTGTTGCGTTTGTTGCAATTGTGTTTGCGCTGTAGCTATCGCACCACGTAGTGCCGCAATGATTTCTTCTCGTTCTCCGATATTGGTTTTCAGCTCGTGGTAGTCGACATTGACAAGTGATTTTGGATGGTCATCGCATAGTGCTTGGTAATATGCTCGTATTTGTTGTTCATTTTTCTCTATTGCTTTCATTTCGTCGATGAGTTTTTGTATCTCTTCATTTTTACGCTCATGCGCTTCGATTAAGCCAAACCTGATCAGCGCTTCTAACATCTCGTCTTTTTCATGACGGTGTTTCACCAGCATCGTGAGTAGCTGTTTAAAAAGAGGTGATTCTGGCGTTTTAAGTGCTAACAGAAGATCTGCTGGATCTTTTGGATCGACAATTTTTCGAATGATGGTAGGTGATAATGTCGCTTGAGAAGGATTGTTATCGTTTTGTCGGTCATATAGATGCATAGCATTCCCCTTGTTGCTAATTAAGACGCTATTGTCTTTATTATAGCAAGTTTGAGCTAAATCAAATTTACTTTGGCAAATCGTCTCTTACCAACTTGAAAAATAACGGTTTTTTTATTAGTAAGTCGTAGACGATTATCTAATATACGCTCTCCGTCCATGCGTACTGCGCCTTGCTGAATGAGTCTCATCGCTTCAGATGTGCCTTCTACAAGGCCCGCTTCTTTGAGAATATGTCCAATCAGATGACCATCGCCTATAATGATGCTAGTTTCTTCTAGATCTTCCGGGATCTCGCCTTTTTGGAACTGCGCTACAAAATGGTCGCGTGCGGCGTGTGCGGCCTCTTCAGTATGAAAGCGCGTGATGATTTCTTCAGCTAAAAGAAATTTGATATCTCGCGGATTCATGCCGTCCGTTGCGCGCTGGCGCAATGTTTGAATTTCGTCCATTGTACGTGAGCTGATTAATTCAAAATAACGCCACATCGTTTCATCTGAAATGGACATTATTTTGCCAAACATTGAGTCGGCTGGTTCATCAATGCCAATATAGTTGCCAAGTGATTTAGACATTTTTTTAATGCCGTCTAATCCCACTAACAGAGGGAGCGTGATGACAACTTGTTGTGCTTCGCCATAATGTTTTTGTAGTTCTCGTCCAATGAGTAAGTTAAATTTTTGATCTGTGCCGCCGAGTTCAATATCTGCTTTCATTGCGACAGAATCATAGCCCTGCAGTAATGGATATAAGAACTCATGAATAGCAATGGATTGGCCGGAAGTATAACGCTTATGAAAATCATCTCGCTCCAGCATGCGAGCGACGGTATAGCTTGAAGCGAGTTTGACAAAATCAGCTGGGCTTAATTTATTTAACCACTCAGAATTAAAGAGGACCGTTGTTTTTTTCGGATCTAAGACTTTAAAAACTTGTTTTGCATAAGTATCTGCATTGGCTTTCACTTGTGCTTCAGAAAGGGGTGGTCGTGTTTCATTTTTGAGCGATGGATCGCCAATTCTGCCCGTAAAATCACCAATTAAAAATAAAATGTCATGATCTAGTTCTTGTAGTTGACGCATTTTGTTTAAAAGAACAAGATGTCCCAAATGAATGTCGGGTGCGGTGGGATCAAATCCTGCCTTGATACGCAATGGTCTTTGTTCTTTTAATTTTTCGATAAGCGCGTCTTCCGTTAAAATTTCTTCTGTGCCGCGACATAAAATTGCCAATGTTTCATTGAGAGTAGTCATAGGTGTTATATTGTTTTGAGTAAGTATCAGTACCAACGAAGAGGCTTATAATACCTGATATTGCACGAGACGCACAGATGTTGTATAACAATAGGTAGTCTCCGCTATCGGTTGAGAACGATGGGTCATAGTATCTCCTGTCGTACCGGACAATAGAAGAGATGAAATGAGATGCGTTGAGCGATCATAGCATGCTTCTTAAGCATGTTTTGAAAGAGCATTTTTAGTATTCTAGTGCGACGCATAATAATTACTGTGTAAAATGGATTTTAATTAGGAGAAAAATATGCTTAAGAAGCTATCGATTGCAGCTGCGGTGTTAGCAATTAGTACTAGCGTTGGGTTTGCTGGTTACAAAGATAAGAACGACTTTAAAGGTGAAGGCATGATGAAAGATTCCGCACCTTGCCAAGTTGCTTCTGATATGTTCGGCCCTTACATTGGTCTAAGTGTAGGCAGCAGAAATAACTATTCCGGCTTACCAGCTGTGTTTAGAGGTGTGGATCTTAATGCTTCAGTTGGCTATGGTTACATGGCAGCCCCTGAGTTTTATATCGGTGGTGAAGTATTTGGAATTTGGACCGGCAATTCAAAAGATCTGCCAGCATGGAGTGGTGCCAGTGTTAAATCCAACTGGGGTTGGGGACTCAGCGTATTACCTGGTTACATGGTTACTGACCATGTGCTCGGTTATGTGCGTTTGGGCGGTATTGATACCAACTTCAATGGTGCACAGCTTAGCAACACCTCCAAGTGGGCATGGCAAGTAGGCCCTGGTGCTCAAGTTTCTTTAGATAGGAACTGGGATCTGCGCGGCGAGTACTTGTACTCCCAGTACTCTGGCACCTCACAAACCGGACATATCTCCTCTGATGTGTTCAATTTGGGCTTAGTTTACAAATTTGTTTAAACCAAACTGTTAGCATTTGTAACAATCAATCCCGCGACTTAATATCGCGGGATTTTTTTTGGTTGGACCCCGCAGGCAATAAAACTATCCTGTCACCCCGCACTTGTTGCGGGGTCTGGTATAACCCTCACTCTACGCCACATATCGCCTCATGCACGTCCTATCAATTTCTGCGCGGGTTTCATGCGCCATGCCAGCCGTTCTCGAGGCGTTTGCCAAAATGCCAAGGCGTTGCCCGTTTTAAAATGGTAGTGTCTTGCAATGACAAGAAAATAAAGGCCAGCTGTTGGAAGTGACAGTAAAATTGTTTTGATTATTTTTAATACTTTCCAGATCAGCGCATGAGAGGCGCGACCTATTTGATAGACTATTTAGAGAGGACAGATGAACCTCTTAAAGGGACAAAATAGATTGCGTACCCAGCACTTCTGTGATGCGTTGCCCATCCCATATATATTTTAAGTGTAAAGTTTGTTTAGGAATGGAAATCGCAGGCGGTCTAAATATCGCGATACAATGACCGTCTTCGTCTCTGACGCTATTATAAAGCAGACCCCACGAGTTCTGACTGCGTAATTGCCGACCAAATTTCTGTGATCCCACGTAATAACTAGGATGATGCAATGCTGAAAATTTCGCACCTCTAATATCATGCAATGGCTTCATAATCTTTCCTTCATAAAGACGCATCGTTAATTCGCCAGGCTTTTCATTGGTTGCTTGCAAAAATTGTTCTCGATGGTAAATTGTTTCTATGATCGCGGTTGTTTTGGAAAGTCCCGCATAGTAAATACCGTAACTACCATCCGAAAATCGCGTGGGTTTAGATAAATGCGTAAACGCTGCCATCACAACAGATGAACCAGGACCGTGAATGCAATCTTCCGCTGGCACTAAAGTAATATCGCCCATTTCTTGACGCAATCTTTCGTTTGTTAAACTTTCAATTTTCCAAAGCGCTTCCATTTCTGATGGGTCAACAATCGTTTCAAACGGATTAATGGGGGGATAAACAGATGGAATAATTCTAAATTGTTTCTGGCCATCTAAATGAACTAAACGAGGATACATAGAGGTGATTATCCACGCTCAGCATCTAAGTATCGACGTACATCGGCTAGATCAATCACGCGTCCTACCAGTAGTTTATCTAATGCGCTTTTTCCGCCAAACAGAGGCGCTTGATTGGGTTTTTTAATCCATGCATGCGCTGCGTCTTCGGTGGGCAATAATATTCTTAAATTTTTGTAGATGCCGAGTATGTAAGAGATTCTTTCTAGCGTATCTTGACTCAGTGAGCCTGTCCTCTTTTTTTTCCATCGGTAAAAGGTTGCAGGGGCAACGCCGAGTAATCGACGTTCTTGCTCAGTACTTAATTGCCATTTACACGCAATACCGAAAAATGCTTTAAGTGCTACGGTATCCTGATTAATTTCTGGGGAAGCTGGGAGTCGTTTTGGTAATGCATGCATACAGTTACCTACTTTGTATTGTTCTACCTCTTATTATCGATAATAGTATCATTTGATAAAAATATCAAGAAAAACTCTTATATGATAATTTAGCTGCGTAGAGCAAGCTACAAATCAGGATTAACCTGTATTTCTGAGTGCGTTATCCATCGTCTGATAAGCGGGGCAATCAGCTCCGGATGGTTATGCACCACGTACCCCGCACTTTTTTTAACATCTTCCAGTAGATGATGATCACGCATGAGATCAGCGACTCGCCATCCCAGCGTGCCTGTTTGTCGTTCGCCAAGCACTTCGCCAGGGCCGCGCAAAGCAAGATCACGTTCTGCAATTTTGAAACCATCATTTGTTTCACGCATCACACCAAGGCGTGCTGTTGAGATTTCTGATAATGGCGGTTGATATAACAAAATGCAGTGACTTGCAATTGTTCCACGGCCAATGCGTCCGCGCAATTGATGTAATTGCGCAAGTCCCAAACGTTCTGCGTTTTCAATTACCATGATGCTGGCATTAGGCACATCGATTCCCACCTCGATAACGGTCGTTGCGACTAAAACATGAATGAGACCTTGTTGGAAAGCTTGCATGGCCGCCTCTTTTTCGGCAGCTTTGAGGCGACCATGAATGAGCGCAACTTGGAGTGTTGGAAAGGCGGCTTGTAATTCTGCAGCAGCTGCAATAGCCGCTTTCGCATCGATTGCTTCAGATTCATCGATTAGGGGGCAGACCCAATAAGCTTGTTTGCCTTGCAGGCAGTTTTCTTTGATGCGCGCGATGACTTCATCACGACGCGTTGTTGCAAGTACATTGGTTGAGATAGTCGCCTTGCTCGCTGGCATCTCATCGATAATGGAGCAATCAAGATCGGCATAAAAACTCATTGCAAGCGTGCGCGGAATGGGTGTAGCAGTCATGATCAGTTGATGTGGATGAAAATGATCTGTCGAGCCTTTCTCACGCATTAATGCGCGCTGATGAACGCCAAATCGATGTTGCTCATCAATAATGATGAGAGCGAGTTTAGAAAATATCACATCTTGTTGAAATAAGGCATGTGTCCCTATGATGACTTTTGCATGGTTAGATGAAATGGCCGCTAGTGTTGCTTTGCGTTCTTTTGTTTTGACAGCACTAGATAAAAAGACAACTTCTATTTGGAAGGGTTCGAGCCAACGTTTAAAAACCTGATAATGTTGTGAAGCTAATAATTCGGTAGGTGCCATTAAGGCAGCTTGTTGATTATTTTGTACTGCCCTAAGCATGGCAAGCGCTGCAACCACTGTTTTACCGGAGCCCACATCGCCCTGTAATAGGCGTAGCATCGGATTTTTTTGTGCAAGATCGTGTCCAATTTCCTGGCAAACACGTTCCTGCGCATTGGTTAATGAAAAAGGCAGTTGTTCCCGAAAAGCAGTCAGTAAATTATTGGATTCAGAATCCACTGTGAGTGCCGTACTCGGGTGCGTTTGAAAAAGTTGTTTGGCATGTAATAAGCTGACTCGATGAGCAAGTAGTTCTTCAAAGATTAATCTTTTTTGCCATGCCGTTTTGTATTCTAACAAGTCCTGACAGTTGGTTTGGCTGGGTGGCTGATGAATACAATGCAATGCATCGATAAAAGCAGGCATGGCATGGGTGGTAATAAGATGGGCGGGTAGCAACTCATTTGCATTATTTTCCTGCCGTATTTTTTGAAGCGCTTCTGCAATCAGTTTGCGTAACGTGTTTTGTGTTAGTCCCTGCGTGGTTGGGTAGATCGCTGTTAAGTGCGTTTCTGTGGGAACAAACTGTCCTTTTGCAATCACTTGAAATTCTGGATGAATGATTTCGATACCGTGGGGCCCAAGTCGTGCCATGCCAAAACAGCGTAAGCGATTACCAACAGTGAGTGCTTTTTTTAAAAATAAAGGCAGATGAAAAAATCTTAAATGCGTTTCACCCGTTTCATCTGATAATTCGCATAGTAATTTTGTTCGAGTATGGAGTGGAGTCTCGACAGATTGAATCACGCCTTCGATGAGAACGACATGACCTGCCCTCATTTTTTGGATAGGCAGCCGTTTTGTTCGATCTTCATAGCGTGATGGTAAATGGAACAGTAAATCCTGAACGGAGAAAATATTTAGCCGTGCCAGATATTTTTCAGTTGTTTTGCCTACACCACGTAGTTGCATGGCTTGATTATCCTGGCATAATGCATGGGTACAATTGCCGGGGTGGTGAAATGGCAGACACGCAGGCTTCAGGTGCCTGTGGGGGAAACCCCGTGGAGGTTCAAGTCCTCTCCTCGGCAATACTATTTCTGATGATTATTAGCGTTTAACTAACCCTCAAACGGATCCCGCAAAATAATCGAATCTTCTCGTTCAGACCCCGTTGAAATCATATCAATTGGGACACCGGCGAGCGCTTCTACCCGCAATAAATATTGCTGCGCTTGTAAAGGCAGTTCGTTAAACGATCTGCAATGTGCCGTTGGCGCTTGCCAACCTTCCAGCTCTTCGTAAATGGGTTCAATATCTGACCATTCCTCTGTGTTTATAGGGGGTGCTTGATATTCCTTGCCATGCAAACGATAGTTTGTACAGACTTTGATTGTTTTTAGTCCGTCTAATACATCAAGTTTGGTTATACAGAGCCCCGAAATACTATTTAATTGAATAGCGCGTTTCAGTAAGACAAGATCAAGGTAGCCACACCTGCGTGGACGCCCAGTGACGGAGCCAAACTCATTGCCTTGTTTTGATAGGTGCTGACCCACTTCATTGTTTTGTTCGGTAGGGAAAGGGCCGCTACCGACACGCGTCGTATAAGCTTTGGCGATGCCTAAAATGGTATTTAAATAGCGTGGACCAAAACCACTGCCAACGGCAGCAGCACCTGCTGTTGTATTGGAGGAGGTGACATAGGGGTAGGTGCCATGATCAATATCAAGCAGTGTACCTTGCGCTCCCTCGAATATGACGTTCTTGTTTGTGCGATGATATTCATCCAGCAATAAAGCAACATCGGCTCGCATCGGTTTTAATTGCGGGATTATGCTTAATAGGTTTTCAAGCAGCGGCTCTAATGCAATGGGCTCTTCATGATGATATTGGGTTAAAATGAAATTGTGATAATGCAGAATGTCTTCTAGTTTATTGCGTAATATTTTTTCATCAAAGAGCTCGCCAAAACGAATAGCGCGTCGCGCTACTTTATCTTCATAAGCAGGGCCAATGCCGCGACCCGTTGTGCCGATTTTTTTGTCGCCTTTTGCAGCTTCCCGTGCGCGATCAAGCGATACATGGTAAGGCAAAATGAGGGTGCAAGCATCGCTGATATGTAGGCGATTCTCGATGGAGACGCCATTTTGTTTTAAGATGGCTATTTCTTCCAATAACGCATTGGGTGAAAGAACAACACCATTACCAATCAAGCATTGTGCATTGGGATGCAAAATACCCGATGGAATTAATTTAAGAATGGTTTTTTTCCCATTGATGACTAAGGTATGTCCCGCATTGTGCCCACCTTGAAAGCGAACAACGGCAGACGCTCGATGCATGAGGAAGTCGACAATTTTACCTTTACCTTCGTCGCCCCACTGTGCACCTAAAATGACAATGAATTTCCCCATGTTATGTTCTCTAGTCGATGTCGGCTTTACTTGTTATATCGTGTATTTTATCGCTTGCACCGTGATACTCAAACGGTGCTACAACATTGCGTGAAGGCACAATGGTGGAGATTGCGTGTTTGTACACCATTTGACTGATTGTATTTTTTAGGATCACCACAAATTGATCGAATGATTCTACAACACCCTGTAATTTAATACCGTTTACCAAATAAATGGAGACGGGTATCTTTTCTTTGCGCAACGCATTTAAGAAAGGATCTTGTAATGACGGTCCTTTTGTCATAATGAACTCTCCGCTAGTAGACTAACCAAGAAAACATCAAAGAATAGCGAATATGATTATCCCATGCAAGGTGATTTAAGTGACAAACGCTCGCGGTATCTTTTTTAGAGCAAATATCTTACAATTACTGTCGTCATTGGAGACTAGTAGCTCTAGGCGCGAGTCTGGAAACTAATCAATCATAATGAAGACGATCAAATGACCCAAACTCCCTCACAGACTATGTTAATGAAAGTGTGTCGCACTTGTGGGTTGCAAAAACCATTGTCTGCTTTTTTGCAGTTATCCAATCAAGGTGGTTTGGCATACGGCAATATTTGCGCGACCTGTCGTAACACTCAGAAAGATCAGCGCAGCACAGCAGCAGAGAGTGAAGTGAGTGGCACGCGAACTGGATTAAAGATTGATGCAAAATTAAAAACGCAAGTTGAAGCAGATCAACGTCTGTTAAATAAGCGTGTTGTGGAAACGAATCAATTAGAACGTACGAAGCAAGTTTTAACAAAAGGCCAACGCATACAAAAAGTTCAGCAGAAAGCTCGCCAGGAACGCTCCCATCGAGAGGGATTCTTACAGAGAAAACTTGCGGCAGCCAGTAAAGCAGTAGTCCCCGCGCAAACGGCAGCTACAAAAGCCATTTTTGCAGCTGAACAAAAGCGTAAAACAGGTGACGTGAATTATAGTGTTGAGCAAGTAGATATGACGCGGCAAGGCCAGTTAGAAAAACATCGGTCACCAGAATTCAGACGATTACAGCAATGGCTTGGCAATAGTGCTTTTGTACGTAATATTCAAAAAATGAAACTCACACAGGTGACTGCTGCCACACCTGCATCAACGCCTACCAATAAACCCTTTCGCGGAAGAGGATAAAGCCTCTCTTTGCGGTATACAAAGAGAGTCATCACGTTTTCTCTTTCAATTCTCCCGCATCACCAATGAGATAGGTGTGACCATGATGTGTTAAGGAGACGCGTTTTCGGAATAACAACGATCCTTCTTTCACCCTGATGAGCGGGTAGTCATAGGCATCTTTACGCACATTTGTTTCGATAATATCTTTTTTATTAACGCGAATGATAAGATAGGCATGTTGCATTGGATCAGATTTTCTTTTGATAAATCCTTCAATATGTGCTGCCTCTTGATAGATAGGACGATTAATGCTGTGATCGTAAAAAGTGCCTGGTGATAGCATTTTTATCCAAGTATCTAATTGCACGCCTTGAGCATTAAATAAGTAAACGTAGACAGGAACTTCATCTTCCGTCGGTTTTTCGGCTTGCTTGGTTTGTTTTGCATTAGGATCAACCAATGTCGTGATGTCCTTTTGAGCGCGCTGTAAGCAATCCTGAATGAAACGAAATTTATCGGCAATTTGATGTTCCGTGCGTAATGCCTGATCTCGAGCGATGACGCCATCAATAATAACATGTAAACCTTGAAAGTGTTCCGCTGTACGTTTGGTTAGGAGTTGCTGACATTGTGCTGCATATTCATTAAGACTGGTTGCGCTTGTTGATAAATAATGAATTGAGAGATTGCCTTGCTCTGTTTTTGTAGCTGGGGCAATATTCTGTAGGCCATGCGCTAACTGCGCAGCCTGTTTTGCAAGGTTAGTTAGTGACGTTTCTAGTGTTGTGATGAAGGTAGCTGTGTCTGTCATGGTCCGAAGTAGTTTATTTGTGAAATAGCATTTTCTCTGTGTCTTGAGGTGCAATCACGTTCGTTGTTTGTTTGTATTTCATAGGCGCGATGTTGAAAATAAGCATTGCGCATAAAGAGATATTTATCGTACGCAGCTTCTTCTAAGAGTGATTGAAAAGGCAATTCATGCGCTCGTCGATCTAATGCGCCCAAGGTGTACACTTCATATCTAAAAGAGGGTGGATTGAGATAGGGATAAATGGAAAACTCAAAATAATCCAGAAAAAATCCTACACCATCGCGTACTGTGAATGACCCAAAAAATGGGATGACTAAATAATCAGAATTAGTATAACCCCATCTGACTAGCGTCAACCCAAAGTCATTTGTGTAAGGTTCAAGTTGCATGGCAGACGCTACATCAAAAATACCGCCAATGCCAAGCGTTGTATTAATACTGAAGCGCCAGGTGTCGTGTAAAATGGAGCAAGCATGTAGTTGCAGAGCATCATTTACAATGGTTGGGATAGTGCGAATATTAGTAAAAATGTTATGGATGCCGCGATTGAGTGGTCTTGGCATGATAAGATTATAGCCATTAGCGAGTGGTCGCCAAAAATAGGTGTCGAATTTGTCGTTAAATGCGAAGGTAGCCCGGTTTAGGCCTTCCATAGAATCTTGTACGGGTGTCATTGTTGAGAATGGATCGGATGCTGATAAATCGGTTGTATCATCCGGCACGGAATTTGCATCACTTGCTGTTTTGGTTACATCGGTAGCATTATTTGTTCCGGGCTTTTCTGTAATGCTCTGTGCATTTGTATTATTCGGTGTGGCAACGACGCTACTGGATGCAGCAAGACAGGTGGTTAGAAGGCACAAGTTGAACAGCAGGACAGCGCTTACGACATATCTTATTCGGTTACCGCTATCATTGCGCATATATTTTTTCGCTTTGAGAAAATGATCCACGACAGGTTATAGTACATTGATTAACTGACAGTGTAACGTTCCCAGATTGAGATAACAATTTTTTCTATTTTAATTTTAGGTATTTATGAGCAAACATTTTTCATTTCCGCGTCCAATGATGTTAATTATCCTAGATGGCTGGGGATATCGTGAGTCAATAGAGGCAAATGCTATCGCGCATGCGCGGAAGCCCACCTGGGATCATTTATTGAAAACTTATCCACATCAATTGATTTCTGGTTCTGGACGTTGTGTTGGGTTGCCGGATGGGCAGATGGGGAACTCTGAAGTGGGTCATCTTAATATGGGTGCTGGACGGGTTGTCCATCAAGATTTAACTCGGATTGATCATGCAATAGAAACGGGCGAATTCTTTGAAAATCCTGTTTTGTTGGATGCTTGTCGAATCGCTGCTGAAACACAAAAAAAATTGCATGTAATGGGATTATTGTCAGGTGGCGGTGTGCATAGTCATGAAAACCATCTACATGCTTTTGTATCGCTTGCTGCTCGTCTGCGTGTTCCATCGCTTTATTTGCATCCGTTTCTAGATGGACGTGATACGCCACCAAAAAGCGCGCTGGCTTCTCTCAAAAAGCTTGAAGCGCATTGTCAATCATTGCAATGCGGAAGAATCGCCTCATTGATCGGTCGTTATTATGCGATGGATCGTGACAAGCGTTTCTCACGTGTCGAAAAGGCTTACGATTTATTAGTGAGTGGGCAAGCTCCTTATCGTACAAGTAGTGCGGAGGAGGGATTGTTGTTGGCTTATGAAAGAAATGAAACAGATGAATTTGTGCAAGCAACTTGTGTTGCAGATTCTACAGAACAGGTTGTGACGATAGATGATGGCGATATCGTGGTTTTTATGAATTTTCGTTCTGATCGTGCACGCGAGTTGACACAGGCTTTGACTGACCCTCATTTTGATGGATTCACGAGGAAAATATGGCCGCAATTAGCGCAATTCGTTTGTTTGACAGAGTATGATAGTCGTTTTAAAGCCTCAGTTGCCTTTCCACCCACTTCTTTAAAAAATTTGTTGGGCGCTTATTTAAGCGAGCTTGGATTACGACAGCTACGCATCGCAGAGACGGAAAAATATGCACATGTCACCTTTTTCTTTAATGGCGGTATTGAAGAGCCAGAACCCGGGGAAGATCGTCTCCTCATTCCTTCTTTAAAGGTTGCCACTTATGATGAAGCACCGCAAATGAGCGCGCCTGCGATTGCCGAGCAATTGATTCAGGCCATGCACAGCACACAATATGATTTTATTGTCTGTAATTTTGCAAATGCTGACATGGTAGGGCACACAGGTAACTTTGATGCTACTGTTCAGGCAATCGAAACGATCGATCATTGTTTAGAGAAAATAATATCCACTTTAATAGAGATTGGCGGAGAAGCAATCATAACGGCTGATCATGGAAACGCTGAGTGTATGTTTGATGTAATCACTAATCAGCCGCATACCGCGCATACCAGCGACCCGGTTCCTTTCATTTATGTTGGCCATCGTGCTGTTTTAACACAAGCAGCGGGTAGATTGGCTGATATTGCACCTACACTATTGCATTTGATGCATTTGCCGCAGCCTCGCGAGATGACGGGAGAGAGTTTGTTGCGCTTGCGTCATCCTTAGCACCTCAACCACCTCGCCCCCATTTTCCATGTTTGTGATATACTGAGAACAAATAAGAAGAAGGAGGCTTCACATGAAAACAGTCGACGTAGTGAAAATTGTATCCGTTTTAACAACCGTTGTTCTATTTTTATCTAGCGTAAGCTCTGCAACCCTCACAAAAAATCAAGATATCACCCAAAAGACTGCAACGGATACTACTAATCAACAATCGACGGCGACTGATGCTGATATTGATCGGTTCAGTAATACGATCGTTTTAATTAAAGATTTTTATGTGAAGCAAGTTGGTGACAAAGCGCTGTTAGA
>MGYE01000067.1:7663-7827 GCA_001801625.1 Gammaproteobacteria bacterium RIFCSPHIGHO2_12_FULL_42_10 | reverse complement strand
CAGCTGCGCGAGCCAATATCAAACCAGGTGATTATATCGTTGCAATCGATGGCAAGCTTGTGAGTGAGATGTCATTGCAAGATGCTGTAGACAAGATGCGCGGTAAAGTTGGTTCTGGTGTTGCGTTAACGGTGCTACGTAAGGGCGAAAAAGCACCGCTTGTT
>MGYE01000067.1:5551-7656 GCA_001801625.1 Gammaproteobacteria bacterium RIFCSPHIGHO2_12_FULL_42_10 | reverse complement strand
TGACACGCGAAACGATTCGTATTGCTAGCGTTAAAAGCAAGACACTGGATAATCATTTTGGCTATATCCGTATTACACAATTTCAAGATCCTACTGCGAAGCTTTTACAAAATGCATTGCTCGCATTAAAAGCAGAGAATAAAGGTCGCCTAGATGGCCTGGTGCTTGATTTGCGCAACAATCCTGGTGGATTATTAGATAGCGCTGTGAAAGTTGTGAATACTTTTCTGACTTCTAAGCAATTAAACAATCAATTCCATAATGTGATCGTATATACAGAAGGTCGGTTGCCTGAAGTGCAATATAGCGCAAAAGCAACGGGTGAGGATATGTTAAATGGCGCGCCGATTGTCGTGCTCATCAATGGTGGCTCAGCATCCGCTTCTGAAATTGTTGCGGGGGCTTTGCAAGACTATCATCGCGCGATTATTGCAGGCACGACTAGTTTTGGTAAGGGATCGGTACAGACCGTCATTCCGCTTGATAAGATGCATGCGATTAAACTGACGACTGCCCTTTATCACACGCCTAGCGGTCGCGTGATACAAAATATTGGTATCGTTCCTGATGTGCAGATACAAGATTTGCGAGTTGTCAAAAACAAGTCAGATGATGAACTTGCGATGATGGAGCCTGTTAAAGAGTATCAGCTGAAAAATCATCTTCCCGGCACAAGCGATGGCAGCCCAGCTGCAACAAGTATTGATCCAGGCGATATCACATTAGCTAACAATGATTTTCAGTTATTTGAAGCGCTAAAAATATTACGTACGATGTATATGATGAATCAGAAAAGCTATGCATCACATCACTAACACATCTTATGATGCAAAAAATTATTGAAACATGCTTTCTACATGCGTTTTTAAATCGACGATCACATAGCATTTATCGTGCTAAAGTGCTTTATTCTTCACTTGCTTGATGAAAGACATGGATTAACAGAAGTGGATGATGGCTGTGCTCTCGGTTGAAACATACTGACGCTAGTTACAGTAAGTTGAGACGGATCTTCATCGCGGTTAAGAAGATAATTTACAGCATCAGATGATTGTTGGTTTTGTGTTTTGTGATTAAGCCATGAATGTTTCAGACAGTCTTGCTGTGTGCGCTCTTTCATGGCTTCAGGAGTGTCTACTAAATAACAAGCTGTTTGCCAATAGGCGCCGTTTTGATTTGAAAGTTGTTGGCTCATATGCGCTTCCAAAAAACTTCGCACTAAGACTTTATCGTTTTCAGAAGTAGAGGGAGAAATTTGCATATTATACAGAATTGGCAGGAAGGAGTCGTAGATGAATAAGTGATTAGATTTAGAAAGGAGAAACCCGATAACAACATTGAATAGCTCATGATGCAGTGAGATTTGCTTGCAATAATAAAGCCAAAAAAATAATGTTCCCGGTTGGATTAATATGTATTCTAATTCATTCTTTACCCATTCTTTCCATTCATCTTGTTTTAATTTGTTCTCGATAGGCGAGGCATTGTAATGCTCATTAAATTGAAGAATGATTTGATTGGAGCGAGTTTTAGTGATGTTGATTTCAAATCCCCATAACCAGCCAGCATATAGAGGATTGGCTAGTAATACAGAAAATAAGGTGGTGTGTTTTGAGTTTGACAAGGATTGAAAAAGCCGCTCTGGTTTGAGTAAATGAATTTCATCTTGATGAGATTCAAGACAATCTTTTATCAATGCTGGTGCGTCAATAGCCTCTGGTATTTTCTCTAGTAGTTGACGGATATTTAGTTGGTTGACGTCTTCCTGGGTAAGAAATTTCCAAAGCAGTTCATTAAAACTGTCAATGATATGATGTCGAGGAATAGCTCGTTGTTCTGGTTGATCTAACCAATTAGATAAATTGTTTTTTAGATTTCTTTCTAGATTCGTTTGTATGAAGGCGTGATCGATGGATTGAATTTTATCATCTGATTCGCTTAATTGATCTAATTGAAGCTGTGTAAGATTAAAAATAAAGCCTAAGAATTGATAAACATCGAATTTATTTTGAAATAAAGGAGAGTTATCGAAGAGTTCTTCTTTGGCCATCATGAGAGGGTGTTCTGGCTTCAGATCGTTAACTAGTATTTCAGTGATATACCCA
>MGYE01000067.1:3595-5532 GCA_001801625.1 Gammaproteobacteria bacterium RIFCSPHIGHO2_12_FULL_42_10 | reverse complement strand
CAGCAATAGTTTGTGCGACCCATGTTATTTGTATTTGTGACCAATGAAGTCTAAAAGGATCATAAGGCAGTAACGCTTGATGATAGGGCAGTCCTATACTTGATTCGATGCTTTGCTTCGGGATATGAACTTCCATGTTAGATGCAACCATAAATAAGCGGTTATAGTTGCTTATGGCGGTATTTTCTACGTTTTTCAGATAGCTTCTGAAAGGATGTTCGCCTGTAAAGATCACAGTCATTTGGTTGAGACATTCAAGTACGGCGATGAAACAAAGACTTAATTTCTGAGCATGATCATCAAATGGCGGTATTTTATTTAAATTGAGTTGATGATTCATAGCTGGAATTAACCGCGACAAGGCGTCTAACACGAGGGGAAAATTTAGAGTATTTCTAAAGCTTGGATTATCAGATAAATTTCGAAACGCATCATGATAAGCTTCTAACTGAGGCTGAATGAAAACCCACTTGATGTACTGATTGAATTGTTGTATGAGAGCATCATCCACATTATCAATGGTTTCTTTTGGTAGTTGTTTTCCAGTTACTAAGGTAATGAGATTGACTTCCTCATCAGAAGCTACTCTTAGCTGATTCTCCTCCAAGCTATTGATTATGGAGTTAAGCTTATTGAATTCTTCAGTGTTGAGTGAAAGTAGACTGAGCTCTTGAAATTTTTGAACCCAATGATATAGCTCATTATTATACATAATCCATCCATCATGATTTTTCATGAGTGGGCTTAGAACATCTATGTTTATTTCATTTCGGGCGTTGGTGGATTTAAGTAAGAGCCAATTGTTTTGGGTTAACTCTCTTAGCGGAGGTAGCTGTAGACTAGATGTTTGAGTAGTTATTTTCAATTGAGTAAATTGATTTAAATGCATCCAAATATTGTTTTCGGAATTTTGACTAGATTCTTGAGTTAAGGCTCGTTGGAGCTGAGTTTGCCGTTCCTTTTTATTATCATCATCGATAGAAAGCTCATTAATAACCTCATACAAGGAATAGCCTCTTGAATTCACCGCTGAAGGAGAGATTGTTTTTTGATTTAGAAAGAAGATAAAATCTGCATTATCAAACTGATTTGCAGCAACGAATAAAAACCATTCAGGTTTAATGATATTCATTTGAATCAGTTGTTGAATTTGAGAGTTATTGAACAAGGACTGCAGCGTATGATGTTGTTGTAATAAGGAAATACGACCTGTTTGAAATAAGGCATAGAATAAAAAGAATCCGGCATCGGTTTTAAGTAATTGAGTGATGAGTTCTGAAGTAAATTCTGAAATAGAAAAGTGGTTAAAAAAAGCTGCTTTAATAATAGGTTGGCTCATTAATAGTTTAACGATGTTTTGCCCTTTCGATAATAATATTGAAAATATACATGTAGATGAGGAGCGTGTTGTAGCAAGCAAGGTTGTTATCAAGTCTTGTTGATGTTGCGGCACTTGAATCCAATTGGAAAAATGTTGATCGTTAAAGATGCTTATCAATGATGCGTGCACGATAGGTTGAGGTAGCGCTTCAGCTAAATAGAAAAAGCAGGAGAAATTAGTCGATATCCTGGCTGAGTCAGGCCGAAGCGCGAGCAGAGTGGGGAAGAATAATTCATGCTGAAGCAGGGCTTCACTGAACCCAACATCTTGCATAAAATGGATAAACATCGCTCTGCCATCGTTGGCTGCAACAAGCCAAAAAAGTGCGGAAGTGTTAGCGTCACCTTCAACTTCAACTTCAACTGTATCAGGTCGAAGTGTAAGCAGAGCGCGAAAGAATGGCTCATGTTGCAGTAGGTTTTGTATAAACTCGATATTGTCCATCCAGTTATCAAAGATTACTCTACCATCCTGGGCTGTAATAAGCCAAAAAAAAGCGGAAGTGTTAGCTTTGCTTCCAGCTGTATCAGGCTGAAGCGCGAATAGGGCGGTAAAG
>MGYE01000067.1:0-3577 GCA_001801625.1 Gammaproteobacteria bacterium RIFCSPHIGHO2_12_FULL_42_10 | reverse complement strand
AGGTTTTGTGTAAACTCGGCATTTTCCATCCAGTTGGCAAGTATTGTTCGGCCTTTAGTGTGTTCAGTAAGGAAAAAGAGCGTTGAGAGGTTAGTGTTTGTTTCAGTAAGTTGACGTGTGAGCAGAGCGGGCAATAAATCTGCACGCTGCAGTAGTTTTTCTCTGAACTCGACATTTTCCATCCAGGCGGCAAGCATCGCTCTGCCACCGTCGGTTGTAACAAGCCAAAAAAGTGCGGAAGTGTTAGCGTCAATTTTAGCTGTAGCAGGCTGAAGTGTGAGCAGAGCGGTAAGGAATAATTCATGCTGCAGTAGGTTTTGTATAAACTGGGCATTGTCCATCCAGTCGCTAAGAATTTTTTTGCCATCGTCGATTGCAACAAGCCAAAAAAGTGCGGAAGTGTTAGCGTCAATTTTAGCTGTAGCAGGTCGAAGCGCAAGCAGAGCGGGCAATAAATCTGCATGCTGCAGTAGTTTTTCTCTGAACTCGACATTTTCCATCCAGGCGGCAAGCATCGCTCTGCCATCGTCAGCTGAAACAAGCCAAAAAAGTCCGGAAGTGTTAGCACTAACTCCAGTTGTATCAGGTCGAAGCGCAAGCAGAGCGGGCAATAAATCTGCATGCTGCAGTAGTTTTTCTCTGAACTCGACATTTTCCATCCAGTTGTTAAGGATTTGTTTGCCATTGTCAGTTACAACAAGCCAAAAAAGTCCGGAAGTGTTAGCATTAATTGTAGCTGTATCAGGTCGAAGCGCAAGCAGAGCGGGCAATAAATCTGCATGCTGCAGTAGTTTTTCTCTGAACTCGACATTTTCCATCCAGTCGGCAAGTATTGTTTGGCCATCGTTGGTTGAAGCAAGCCAAGATACTACAGAGAGATTAGCATCATCTCCAGTAGGCCGCAGTGCGAATAGGGTGGTAAAGAATGATTCATTCCGTAGTAGTTTTTCTCTGAACTCGACATTTTTCATCCAATCGGCAAGTATTGTTTGGCCCTGAGCGTTTTCAGTAAGTACAAAGAGCGTTGAGAGGTTAGCGTTTACTCCAGCAGGCCGAAGCGTAAGCAGAGCAGGAAAGAATAATTTATGTTGAAATAGGTTTTCTTTGAACGTAGCATCTTGCATTAAGTTGATAAAGATTTCTCGGCCATCGTTGGCTGTAACAAGCCAAAAAAGTGTGGAAGTGTTAAAGCCACCTGAAATTGCATCAGATTGAAGTGCAAGTAGAGCGGGCAATAAATCTTCATGTTTAAGCAGATTTTCTCTGAACTTAGGATTTTGCATCCAGTTGTTAAAGATTTTTTTGCCATTGTCAGTTGAAACAAGCCAAAAAAATGCGGAAGTATTAGCTTTGATTTTAGCTTGCTTAGATTGAAGCTTGAGCAGAGCGTCAAAGAATGATTTATCATCTCGCAGTAGGTTGTGTGTAAACTCGGGATTTTTCATCCAGTCGATAAGTATTGCTCGACCCTCGATAGTTGCAGTAAACAAAAAGAGTATTGAGAGGTTAGTGTTAATTCCAGTAGGCCGACGCGCAAGCAGAGTGGGCACTAAATCTGCATGCTGTAGTAGATTTTTTCTAAACTCAGCATTTTGCATCCAATCAAGAAGGATTGTTTGACTATAACGATTTACTATCAGTAAACAGAGTGCGGAGAGCTTGGCATCATCTTGAGCTGCATCAGGTCGAAGCGCAAGCAGAGCGGGTAATAAATCTGCATGCTGCAGTAGTTTTGCTTTGAACTCGACATTTTTCATCCAGTCGGCAAAGATTGCTCGGCCATCTTGATTTGTAAAAAGCCAGAAAAATGCGGAAGTGTTAGCTCTGTCTCGAGTTGCATCAGGCTGAAGCGCAAGCAGAGCGGGCAATAAATCTTCATGTTGAAGCAGATTCTCTCTGAACTTAGTATTTTGCATCCAGTCGATAAAGATTGCTCGACCATCGCTATTTGTAACAAGCCAGAAAAATGCGGAAGTGTTAGCTTGGTCCCTAGCTGTATCAGGCTGCAGTGTAAGCAGAGTGGGTACTAAATCTGCATGTTGAAGCAGTTCTTGTGTGAACTGAGTATCTTTCGTCCAGTTGGCAAGGATTGCTCTGCCATTGCTGGTTGTAACAAGCAAAAAGAGTGCTGATTTATTGTTATCAATACCCTGTATGTTTCTCCAGGGAGTTAACAATGCATCTAAAAAAAGAGCATTATCAAGACAGCGCTTAATATGACTAGATTCAGCGATGTTTTTAGTGATGTTTTTAAAGAAACTTTCTACACCAGAAGCAAGCATTGTAACGTAAAATAGCTCATCGGAGATGTCTAATTTTTTTGAAGCTTCCGTTAAAATGTCATTAGTTATGTTATCGGAATGAGCGGAGGCTAGCACGAGTAAACAACCTAATTTTTCTTGCGCGCTTAGCTGAGCAATTTGGATATTTAATACATCTAGCACATCTACTATATCTTGTCTTGTTAAGGCTTCTTGCAGTTCAATATGCTGATTATTAAAATAGTTTTTTGAAATAAACTGTAATTCTTCAGAGTTAATTGGCATGCATAGTTCCTTGGGTATTTTTAGAATATTTTTAACCGACCCCAATTTGGAGTGAAATTTCTGTAAAATTAATAAAATTACGATTTTTTTCTTATTTTAGGACGACAACCTCGTATCTTTAGGTTAAATAATATACTCTTACGGCGTTGCATTAATGACAGTTAGCACGGTCAGTATAGTCTTTCATAGGCGATACGCTTTGCGATGATATTTGTTGCGATATTTTCTTTTGCGGAACGTTCGAAGATGTCGTAAGTCATGTTATAAATTTTATCAATTTTTATCAGTGCTTCTTCGTGTGTTCCTTTCGCATAGAAGACAGCAACATAAATTAATCCACCGGCATTGATGAGAAAATCAGGTGCATACAGAATACCGCGCTCTAGGAGCATGGTGCCGTATTCATGGTGGGCTAACTGACTATTGGCAGCTCCTGCAACAATGCTTACTTTGAGACGATTAATTGTTTCTCGATTCAATACGGAACCCAATGCATTGGGCGAAAAAACATCTGCTTTAACATCAAAAATTTCATCTGCGCTGCAGGTTGCTGTTTTGAATTCGTCAGCGCAGCGTGCCATCGTGGCGGTATTCACATCGGAAATAGTTAGTTTTGCGCCATCGTTATAAAGACCTTTCGCTAACGCATAGCCAACGTGACCTAAACCCTGAATAGCAACATGCACCCCTTCAAGGGTGTCTCGCCCCAATTTAAATTTAACAGCTGCTTCCATGCCACGTTTGACACCTAATGCTGTGATGGGTGAGGGATCGCCTGTGCTACCAGATGCGGTGGTGCAGGTGACGAATTTTGTTTTTGTAGCGATAATATCCATTTCTTGCGGACTGGTTCCGCTATCGACTGCAGTAATATAGTGACCGCCTAATTCATTCATGAATTCACCAAAAGCTTCGAAATAGGCAACACGATCTTTAATAACACGTGGACGCATGAGCACAGATTTTGCTCCGCCATGCGGTAATCCTGTAATGGCTGCCTTGTAGCTCATCATATAACCGAGACGTAATGC
>MGYE01000066.1 GCA_001801625.1 Gammaproteobacteria bacterium RIFCSPHIGHO2_12_FULL_42_10 | reverse complement strand
GCGCAGCAAATCACGGCTGACAAAATCGTACTGATACGTGATCCGACAACCTTTAAACTGATTTCTGCAAATTTAATCGGCGCAATACACTTACGCGAACCTAACACATTGATTCTCGCTGAAAATGGATCCTATGACTTTATAACGCATCAAACTGCGCTCAACCGCATCTTATATCGCACCGAACTAAATGAATCACATGCAAAGAATACAGCGTGGGGCGCTGCAAAAACAGCCTCACAAGCACAGCCAAAAATATACCATCTAACCGAAGCAAGCTTTAGTACATGCTCCCCAAAACAGACTACGTGGCATATTAAAGGCAGTGATATTGTTCTCAACAAAGAAACGGGGCGTGGTCATGTTCAACATATGCGCCTTTATGTAAAAGACACCCCCATTTTTTATTTTCCCTATGTTGATTTTTCAGTTGATCATCAACGTAAAACGGGTTTTCTGTGGCCTACTGTTAATTTGGTCAATTCTAGCTCTGGTCAAAGTATTTACTTACCATTTTATTGGAATCTCGCACCGAACTACGATACAACGATTACCCCAGGATTTTTAAGTAAACGCGGCACAGAATTAAGCGATTATTTTCGCTACCTCACAGAGACACATGCTGGTAACTTCACCATCAATGTTTTACCTGACGATCGACAATTTAAAATACAACAAGCACAATATCTCAACCTCTATGGCAACTCAACTGACCCTACCATCCAAGCGGAATTAAATCGCCTTGAAAGTGCAAGCGATACACGCCGAAGTTTCATGTGGCAAGATGAAACGCTTTTTAATGAACATTGGTCAAGCCATATTAACTATCGTTATGCGGGTGATGATTATTATTTGCAAGATTTCAGTACCAACTTAGAAGACCTCACGCAAAATCAATTAACACAGGAAGGAGATCTCTATTATAAAAGCGAATATTGGAATTTCACTGGGCGCTTACAAACCTATCAAACCCTTCACCCTATTATTGAAGGCGAGCCAGCCGTACAAAATCAGTATCGCCGCTTTCCGCAATTACTTTTAAACAGTAATAACTTTACCGGCAACAATGGATTAGAATATTTTCTAGGAAGCGAAGTCACGCATTTTGATATTCGGAATACACCCGGTACTAGCGCCAACCTACCGATCGGCAACCGTATGAATTTACAGCCCGGCATCACTTTTCCATTTTACAGACCCTATTTTTACGTTAATCCGCGCTTACAATTTGCTTTAACAAATTATCAGTTATATCAAACCGCTGATACAGATACGCCACATGCAAAACAAAGAAATCTACCTATTTTCGACGTCGCATCCGGTCTTGCGTTCGACCGCAATATGAGTTTCTTTGACCGCGCCTATCAACAAACATTGGAGCCACAACTTTATTACACATACATCCCCTATCGCAATCAAAGCAGCATTCCTGTCTTTGATACGACCGTCAATACGCTCACCTACGATCAAATCTTTAACTACAACCGCTTCAGTGGATTGGATCGTATTGGCGATGCCAATCAAGTGGGTATGGGGCTCACCATGCGTCTGATTGAAAGCCAATCTGGATTAGAAAAAGTACGTTTTGGTATGGGGGAGATATTGTATTTTGCAAATCGTAGAGTCACGCTCTGCAATACCACAATCTGTACAGATAACCCCACCAATCACAGCAACTACCAGCGTCTATCGCCTCTATCAGGCGTACTAGATTATCACGTCAACCCCGTTGCGCAATTTACAGCAAACTCTATTTGGGATCCGGTCAGCAAACAAATCGATAATACAACTTTCGGCTTACACTATCAGCCTGATGATACCCATATACTCAATATGGGATTCAGTTATGTTTGGAATGGAGCCATACAGAGTGGCAGTGTCGTTAATTCCACCAAAAATAATCTTAAATTAACAGATGTCTCTTTTGTCTACCCCCTCACAAGAGATGTCAGTTGGATCGGTCGGTGGAGTGAAGACTGGAATTTCGGTCATTTGCAGAATTTACTATCTGGAGTACAATACGACACCTGCTGTTGGGCATTACTTGCTGTGGGCGGAAGGGCATTTACACAATTACAAAACAGCACTCCACAATATCAAAACGAATTCTACATTCAGTTCGCCCTCAAAGGATTAGGCAATATCGGCGCTGGCAATCCGTCTGATTCGTTAAATAGCATTAACGGCTACAATATGCAGGTGGGATAATAACGACACTAACAAATGAGATTCAAATCATGAGAAACATTGATCGATACACACTTCTATTGCCTGAAGATGCGAGTCATTGCTATGCCATTACTTTAAAGTGCAACAAGTATAGCGTGCTAGCAACCTGCCTTGCAGGTCTCATCCTTTGCATGTCACTTCATGCAAAAACGGCGCCAGCAGAAACGTTGGATCAGGTCGTTGTCATTGTCAACGATGATATCATTACGCAATCTGAGTTCAATCACGCACTGCATCTCATCAATCAAGAAATTGCGCAATCACAAAGCGCGGCACCGCCTAACGATGTCTTGCAAAAACAAGTCCTAGATCAACTGATCAACAAAAAACTACAACTACAACTTGCAAAAATGGCAGGGCTCACCATCAACAATCAAGAATTAAATCGTATTATTGCTCACATTGCTGAACAAAATCATGTCACAACTGCATCACTCTATGATCACCTCAGCCAAGATGGCATCACCCCCCTAGAGTATCGCGACGCAATACATGAACAAATGTTAATACAAAAAATTCAACAGCAGGAGGTCGCAAACAAAATCAACACGACACCTCAAGAAGTCGACGACTTTATACACACTCACCCTGAACTAAAACAACAAGCGGCTGCTACGCGCAAACAACGCGCAGAGTCCCTCTTGTTGCAACAGAAATTTGAAGAAGCTGTGAGCACCTGGATTTCAAAAATTCGCGGCCAAGCTTACATTGCGATAAAATAATGAAACGCATTCTGATCACACCTGGCGAACCGGCCGGCATTGGTCCAGATATTACGATTCAAATCGCGCAAGCTGCATGGACTGCTGAACTGATTGCCATTGCAGATCCACTCATGCTTGAAGAACGCGCACGTGCAATACAACAACCCCTCACACTCATTGAAACACATTTAGATGTAACACCCACACCACATCAACCCGGCACATTAAAAGTGATACCCGTTGCGTTAAAAGAGGCTGTCATCCCAGGTGAGCTCAATGTTTGCAACGCACCTGCTGTGATACAAGCGCTAAAAATGGCGGCTGACGGTTGTCGTCAACAGAAGGCCGATGCCATCGTTACAGGCCCCGTTCATAAAGAAATCATTAATCGAGCGGGCATTCCATTTACAGGACACACAGAATTTTTCGAACAATATTGTCAAGTAGCGCATACACTCATGCTTTTTGTTGCAGGATCATTAAGAGTGGCACTGGCTACAACGCATCTACCACTTCGAGCGGTACCAGACGCCATTACAAAAGCACGACTGGAAGTCTTGCTCTTATTACTCACTGAAGGATTGCGCCAATTTTTTCAAATACCATTGCCTAAAATTCGTGTCGCCGGATTAAATCCACATGCCGGCGAAGGCGGCATACTAGGACGTGAAGAGATTGAAATCATTCTGCCCGTTATAGAGGCCTTACAAAAACAAGGCTATCAAATAGAAGGACCGCTCGCTGCGGACACGATTTTCACACAAAAACAACTTGGAAAAGCAGATGCGATTCTTGCCATGTATCACGATCAAGCTTTACCTGCAATCAAACACATTAGCTTTGGATCACTTGTCAATGTCACCTTGGGTTTACCCTTTATTCGCACATCCGTCGACCATGGCGTCGCACTCGATGTAGCAGCAAGCGGCAAAGCAGACGCCAGCAGCTTACAAGCTGCTATTGTACTTGCATGCTCACTCACTGCTAGCCCGGATATTTCATCATATAGCGTAACGAGGGCGTGAAAATGGCTTGTCTGCAAGGCGCAAGAAGAAAAATGGCTGGGAGCATATTGTATATATGCGACCAGTCATTTTTCTTCTTGCAACGCAGCAGACAAGCCATTTTCACGTCCGCAGGTGCTATATGATGAAATATCCGGGCTAGAAAGGTATATTCATAATCTGTCGTATTAATTTTGTTCAAAATTATTGATATGGAAAATATTATGAACTCACCTGATGCAATAACCTTCAATCAAACAGAATGCACATTTCTAAAACACGCCACACTGCAACAACAGCTGCAAAATCTGCTATATTGCAGAGGAAAGCTATCGCTCCCATCATAACACATTATCAAAGGATGAAGGGGGCAATGAGCCAGCTGAGAATAAGGGAGATCAATCATGTCGCTTGTCTTTTACCCGCATATCGAAGATTCCAATAAGGGGTCACTAGAAGATCGCATCGAAATGCTCATAGTCGCTGCAGACAAATTCAAAGCAGTTACATTAGATGTTTCGACCAAAGCTGAGCCAGCACCCATATCTCCCGATGGCGATCCCAATAAAAAAAATACGATTGCGCCACGTGATCTGCAAGCTGCATATAATTGGGCAGAAATCGCTGCTGTTTTACGTGAAGTGAGAGAAATTCTTGAAGTGAGTCCCGAAGGCAAAGCAAGAAAAGGGCGATTATTAACAAAACTCTCTGAGATCTATGAAGTGCTCCGCGGCGCTAAAATGCCAAAGTTAGAAGCAGTCAGATTGGCGTTGGTAGGCGAGAAAACTCAAGTATTAGGGAGTAGTGGCAGCTAACATAAGAAGATGTTAAAAAGAGTTTTTGGTGGATTAGATGCGTTTTTTTTGTATCGTAATCCACCAGCCAAACTATGTCGCCGCGTGTTCTACGCAGCAAAATCTTGGAATGCAGGCAAAATATGGCGCAGTTTACTCAAGGCATTCTTTTCGAGCTGTCTAACGCGTTCTGCAGAAATATGGTATTGATCTGCTAAATCTTGTAGCGTTTTTTTAGGTTCGTCTAACCAACGTGCGCGGATAATATCCTGACTGCGTGCATCTAATGTTTGAAGCGCAACATCAATTGCGCTGTGCGATGAACGAGATGCTTCTTCTTCTAATTGAATAGTTGGACTTAAACGGTGATCTTCCAGAAAAAGCGCTGGCGCGAAAGAGGTATCTTCATCTTCCTCATAGCCATCGAAAGAGGCATCCGAGGCAGAAAGTCGCATTTCCATTTCACGGACCGTTTCTGGTTTAACGCCCAAATCATTGGCAACATCTTGCACTTCATCGTGAGTCATCCAGCCTAAACGTTTTTTAAGAGTGCGTAAATTAAAAAAAAGTTTACGTTGAGCTTTCGTAGTCGCCACCTTAACGATACGCCAATTACGCAAAATATATTCGTGAATTTCCGCTTTAATCCAGTGTATGGCAAATGTAACCAACCGTACGCCGACTTCCGGATTAAAACGCTTTACCGCCTTCATGAGACCGACATTACCTTCTTGGATCAGATCAGCCAAAGGCAAACCATAACCTAAGTAACCACGTGCAACACGCGCCACATAGCGTAAATGCGCTAAAATCAACCGTCTAGCCGCTGCCAAATCACCCTGCTCACGCAAGGCGCGAGTGAACTCCTGCTCTTCTATTTCAGTCAGCATAGGGATTTGATTAACGTACTGCATATACGCTTCAATGCTGCCACCAGGCAGATGTAGTTCTAGAGATTTCAGGTTGGTATTCATAGCGGTGTTTAGTATAGTGGAGTGAGTTTGGGAGTGCAATGGGAATTGCTGGCGATTAAACTAAGCCCGTGCAACACACCAAACATCAACGCGTGTCGCGCCAGATTGCTTTAATAATGAACAACATGCGGTCAGCGTTTGTTTGGTTGTCATGACATCGTCGATGATAACAATCGAGGCGCCCTTGTAAT
>MGYE01000065.1:52333-88816 GCA_001801625.1 Gammaproteobacteria bacterium RIFCSPHIGHO2_12_FULL_42_10 | reverse complement strand
AAAGTAGCATTATCTCGAAATCAGAGAAAAATTAATATGGCTCTATTTTTTTAGTCCATACTTATGGGTAATGATATGGCCGCGGCTTGTCCGGGGATCCAGAAAGAATAATGAACGGACCATACTATCCCATACTATCCGTTCGCAACAGGCACCAGTGAAATTCTATGCTGAATGCCATGGTTTTCTAATAAGACGCCATATTTGTCGATAGCCACAACTGTAGACTGATCGGGCGGTAAAATATCGCCAATAAAAACGCTGTATAGTTTACCCTTTGAGCCAATCACCGCGCGCCATTTATGCATTAACTCAGATACCGAAAGCACAATATAACTATTGGCTTCAGATTGGCTGGCACTTTGTTGGCGAGATAATTCGTGAGAATAATTCGTTGATGCCTCGGAAGCAGGCACTGGTTTTGCAAGCAAATCGACAATTTTCTTCTCAGCAACAATGGTATCTAGTTTAGCAGCGGCAATTTCTTTATTGGTCGTTGCAATTTGCTGCGTCAATCTCAACATTTGCAATTCATTCAGTGCTGCAACATATTTTTCCTGTATCTCATGTTGTAAAGCAGAAAAAGCAGCTTGTTCACGCGATGAATTTGGGGTCACATCAAGAGAAGCAGGAACGGGCGTGCCGTTCGTTGTGGGCGGTGGATTGTTATTTTGCGCAACATTCGATAAATCCTGTTGAGATTGCGCATTGCCTCCCGTCATGGAAGTCTTATTACGTTCATCAGAAACTGTAGCGACGGGCTGCACCACATCTTTACCATGCCTGAACATTCCGACGACCAACCAGGCCACAATGATAAACAGCAAAATGGCAATACCTGCTGTGATTAACTGGCGTGAGTTCATATGGGTGATTTGAGCTGTATTAATAGTCATAGTTGAGTACCTAATGCTTCAAAAGAAATTTTGCCTGTCAATAAACCATCTGAGTCCACAGCAAGATCCATATTATTTAACACTAATGGCAACCCTTGGCATGCTTTGCCAATCAAGGCTATTGTGGCCGGTGACAGGCTCTCAATGCTTAATGTCAATGCAATTGTCGAATAAACACCTGCAGATACAATAGGAGCGATAGATAGATGATTGCCCGGATAAATGAGTGCTAAATTATCAGAAAATTCAATAACAATTTGCTGTAAGGAATATATTTTTACTGGCGCTTGCCTATTCTCTATTGTAACTGGCAAAGCAATATCAATACCATTTGCATTTAATGTTAATACAGCATTATTACGATTCGCCCAATCAAGCAATGTCTGAATATTACTACCTTGTGACTGAACAGACATCGTTAAACTGCCCGTAGCATAATTGATATGGCCCGGCAACCAACCGGGCATTGAAAATACCGTTACCAACCGATCTGAAAATACTCGCAACACTTTCTCTGGCGCAGGTGATGAAAGCGCAATACTAAATGTTTGATAAGGATTAATTTGCGCAGCAATACTCTTGGGAACTGATACGCCAACGGACTTTAAGTATATCCACAGTATCAATATAACGACTGCCGCAACACCGACACCTATGAAATTTTTAACGGGCAACATACCAATACCGCGCGCTTTTATTGCTCGATCTACTGTCTGCAACTGAAAAGCAGGATAAAGTGGTAAGGTATTAAAAATGGGCGCATCCAATACGGTAAACGAGCGAACAGCGCTTGGCTCAAAACTGAATTTATCTTTCTCGTAGGTTTGACTGATAGGTACATTGCCATAAACATAAATAGCAAAATGATTAGATTGAGTTAAAAAACTGACTAATTCTTCTTGCACACCATCGGCTGGAAAACGACCATCTAAATAAACGCTCCAATCCTTCACGATCACCAAGATGACTTCAGTCGTGTTAGGAATAGCTTCGCAATAAATCATCTCAAGCGGCTGCTTAAAATAATGCCAAACAGACTCGCCAAAAAGATAGCCTGTATCATTTGAGTAAGCTACCTCATACTGAACAGGCCCTGTTTCACGTATCGCTATATATTGCCCATAACTACTACTCAACTGCATGATTTCTTTCTTAGCAGCGGCAGCGTTCTTAACAGAAATAACATCACGATAAGATGGTATAACAAAATGCGTTCCATCTTCGCGTGTCAAGTAAGGCATTATGCAATCCCGGGCAAAAGAATCGGCGTAATGAGAATAATCGTTTCTGTGTTAAGTTGTTGTGCGCCTACACCACCCAAAGCCTGTGATCGTAAGAACTGATTAGCTTTCGCCTGATTGCCAACCTGTCTAAAACCAGACATGATCAACGTATCGCCAGAGCGAATCATACTGCGCTGATTAAAATGTTTTTCAGAAATATTAGGCAACTGAACGGAAGATGTATTCGATCCCGATCCCGTTGTAAATGTTTGAATACCTTGATTTGCAGAAATATCAGCATTAACTTGCATATAGACATTCTTGTTTAAAATTTTCGGCAAGAGATAAAGCGTGAGACCTGTTACAACCGTTCCTGGGGTAATCTGGGAGGTTACTGTGTTCAACGAAGTTGACCCAGAAGTACCGTTACCAGCAAGTGATGTGTTTTGAACACTCGCCACATACCCCTGACTTTCAACGATACGAATAACAGAGACTTGATTGTTAAGACACACAACACGCGGCTCAGTCACAATGGATGTTTTGCCTTGCTGACTGAGCGCATTGAATAGAATCGTCCAGCTTGGAATCGTCGCATTTTGCGCTTGCGTACCTAACTGCGGGTAAGTAGGTGCAGGATTGGCACCAATACCCGTTTGCGCACTAAAGACCTGGCTAATACTAATAGGCGTCCCATAATTACCATTAACAATAAATGGCGAATTATGAAATGCATTAGCGATCAATTGCCAATTTAAACCAAGGTTATAATCATTCTCTAGCTTTACTTCCAATATCTGCACTTTAATCAAGACTTGCTTAGAGAGTCGTTTATTTAAATTACCAATATACTGACCGATCAATGCAACATGGTTGGGCTTATCGCGCACAGTAACCGATGTCGTTGACTGTGAAATCGTGACACTACCTTGCGGTGAAAGCATCTGCTTAATAGAGTCTTGTACGTCCTTCCAGACAGATAATGTAGCACTCATGCTGCTAAACTCATCATCTGATGAATCTGAGGTGCTATAATTTTGCGTTACGCCTCCGCCGCCACTACCAGCAGCAGCAGAACTGCTGCTGCTACCGCCACCACCTTGTTTGCCCATTAAATAATCTGTGGAGCCTGGCATAAAAGCGATATCATATGTTTTTGTGATAAACGCCTGCCAATAAACTGTATTGTCGTGAACGGTATAAACATAACCTGTTCGGGAAGCCAATACATCTAACGCACCCTTAATAGAACCTGAATAATTTATATTAACAAGCACTTCAGGATCTAAGCCATTCTGATATTTTGTTAATATCATTGTAGGGGAGCCACCAACCACTGCGCGACTATAATATGAAAATGGTAATTGATCACCGCGCATCACAATACGACTACGCAACCAAGTGGGTTCTCTCGATACACTGATAGGCGACATATCGACATAGAGACCTTGCTTGACAACTAAGGATGATGGGTGTGACGCATCTCTGTCTGACTTATGTCGTTGAGCGACAATATTCTCTCTAGCATCTGCAACATTTGCTTCTGTCTGATTATAGACTGGCGACTGACAAGCGGTTAATGTAATTAATGCAGCTAACCACACAAAAATCCATTTTTTTAGCATACGCTATTTTCCTATAGTTCACGTTCGAGGCATGATAGTAAGTGTGCGATTAGAGACGTACATAACACCCTGCAATGGGAAAGGCTTCAATAATTTATCAATGACATTTGGCAAACTTGTGCCGGTGACACGACCATCGAAATTATAATCGTAAGGTGCTTTCCAGAGCACTTTCCAATGGTATCGGCTCATAATGCGTTCAATATTTTCTTTTAAAGACCCGTTCATACTAACAGCATACATTTGTGCTGGCTGTCCAAGATTAGCGTACCGATTCGGGAAAGCCCGCGCACCGTAAGAAGAGGGAAAGGTATTTTTTGATTGTTGCATACCGGCTTGAAAAAAAGGCTCGCCCGGAACAGCAGAGGCGGGTGCTGCAACTTGCCACCCTGCGTGCACACTCATTGATGCGAGCGAAATGAGCACACTAACCAGCCATCCATATTGCTTCATTTAACTTATCCTTATCAACTTTAAGTTTCACTAACCAAGATAACCATATTAATGTTAGTAATCAAGTGGGAAGCAATTAATTTGTATAAACAGAAAATGTTGATCCTGCTGGCTCATTATTAATTGCACATCGAGTAAAAGCCGCCAAGGTAACATCCGCGCCCCACTTATCTGATCGCGTTACAGCAACATTACCTTTTTCTGTTATCACTTGCAAACAAGCGCGCCAGTACTTCCCGGTCACCGGTGCGTTTCCTTGTATTGGCGTACAAGCATCTGCGGCGGAACCACCTGCACGACAGGCGCCAGGTATTGTATCAGGTGCGATTGCATAAGCTGTAAAACTACTAATCGGATAAATATTCGTACTACCACTATCTACATCTACATCATTAACACCTGAAACCGAAACGGGCAACACAAATACCTGCGGCGTTAATGGCGCGCCTGTTGCAGGATTAATCGGACAAGATGGAACAGGCACACAACCTCCGTGATGATACAGGCCAGCAAAATTTATTGCCGACGCATTATTCAAATTCTGTCCTGGAATATTCACATAACCCACAACTGCATTATTCGTTTCATCGTAGTAAGCAAAGGGTATTTTGCCTGCAACCACCATTCCTTTTGCTTTTGCTGTCGGTGTAGAACCAAAATATCCAATCACCTGAAAATTACCAGCAGGCACACCCAACCCACCTCCGATTAATGAGGTGCCAGTAGTTGTGTAGCCATACACATACGAGCCTGATACGCCTGCAATCTTACCTATCACATTCACTACCTCTTTTGGTAAAAAATTGGGCGCCAAAGGGTTAGTCGCAGCCGAACAACCCGTTCCAGTAGCACAGGTCTTATATTGTGTAGCCACCACACCTGGCCACTTTCCATTTGCAACATAATATGCGAGCCCTGCATTCATGATGTATTGCATTTGATAAACCGTACGATCAATTTGCATCGCTAATGTTTTTTGCTGTGTATACTGCAATCCCATCACAATAATGGTAGAGATTACAACCATGACGAGTAATATTTCTACCAGTGTAAAGCCTTTCGCAGCGCAACTGAAAGGCATCACACATGCCTTCTTATACATTCTTGACGGCTTAGTTATTGCAGTAAAAATATTGATATTCTGGGACATGACTTGTTCCTGTTAAATAGGTCATTGGAAAGGTTGTATACATCTGATTAAACTGCTCTATCTGAGGATTGACCGTCCACATCGTAGATATTGCATCTAAAGTATTAGCAGCAGCATAAGAAGTGGTGCGTTCAAAAACAACATAAGGACCCGTGACACCAAGCGAGCATTGAGAAACAATTGATCCTGCTATCTTTGATAGACAATCGCCTGATAAATATTTTTGATAAGCAGTCAGCCTGTCGGGATCAATGCTATTCAGCGCAACTGATACCTGAACTTTCCACAAAACAATTTTTCCGATTTGCGCAGGAGCTGTCGTTGTACAAGCAGGCGGATCGCTACAAACATTGATCATTCTCGGCATGGTATAGGGGTTAAATTGCACAATATATCCTGATCCCGAACCTATTGAATTAACGAGTGGATTAAACGATGGAAATGTAGCCGACAAATAGCCGCCTTGACTAAGTGTTGTCAGCGATACACCCTGTGGCGCTACAAGTTGTGTAATGCCTAAAGGTCCATTCTTTGCACTACAATTAGCACGATAGTACCGAGTAGCTGCTTGCAAAAGTGTATCGACATTGGCATTCACTGCCATGATGTTATTACTCAAGGTAAAACTATTATATTGCTGTAAAGAAAATGAAATAAAAACAGCGCCTAGTGATAAAACAATCAGCACTTCAACCAGTGTTACGCCTTGAGATTGACGCAACATCAAGCTGATCCCATTGACATGCCTGTCATATAAACACCCTGCATAATGACAACCACCAATCCACCACCCACTGCTAATAATAACCCTCCCACAATACGAGCAATCAGCTTCAGTAATGCCGTTGTCTCTTCCGTCCCTTTCGCGCCCATTCTGACAAGGCCATGTTCAAATCCTTTGACTTCGGCCATCACACGCAAGCGCATCAAATCATGTCCCTCAATTAAACCAGTCGATAGTACATCTGCAATATTGTTTCTACCCGTCCCCAATAATTCTTCCATTTTCAAAATATGCTGGCTGAGATAAGGCGATGCTTGATACTGCATGACACGCAACGCTGACTTAAATACAATGCCATTTTCAACCAATAAACCAAGTGTTTCTAAAAACTGTGAAGCAACTAATTTTCTATATAAAGAGAAGGGTGGATAATTATCCAATATTTTCCGCGCGCCACCTGTATAATTAGCTAGTATGTATTTAATTGCCACTATCAACACGAACACGCCTATAATAAACGCTAACCACCAATGCTGCACAATGTAGGCAAGCACTACCAATCTTTGTCCGGCAGGTGGCCACTCACTTTCCGGCTTGATTTGGCGAAATTGAGTAAAGATAGAGCCATTGAGATACATGATCATCCCGCACGCCATTCCGATAACCGTCAACGGATAAGCGACTGCACTTGCAAACGCACTCATTGCAACACTGTGTTGAGACAGCGCCTTGATTGCAGACTGTATCGTCTGTGCTAATGCGCCACCCGATTCACCCACACGAATAATTTCAGTGATGTTGGGAGAAAACCAATCCCGCATCCCATCTGCTAACTGTGCGCCTTCTCCAATTTTCTGGGAAACATTCAACGCAACTTCATGTGTTAAACCCCGCGTTACTTCAACCATCATTTCAATTGCACGGTTCGCCGGGATGCCATCACTAATCAGCACAGAAAAATCTTCTAAAAATCCAAGTTGTTTTTTAATGCCAAATCGCCAATGTTTAATCGCCATGACAACATTAGATGCAACATCCTTTAGCATGTACAATGAAAGATCCATGACGTTATCCTTAACTATGTATACGTATATGTTCTTGCTTGTGTAGAAGGGTTGATCGGCCCAACTACTTTCTCAGCTTCAAAGGGATCGCAAATACCTGCCTGAATGAGATCAATCGCACGATCACGAAAATCCATCCATCCGTGTTCTTTAAGATATTTCTCCCAACCCAACGTATCGCATTTCTGAATAAACTGCCTGCCTTCTTCATCAACCCAAATAACCTCTGCAACCACGGTACGTCCACTCACACCAGTATGATTGCAATGATCACAACCACTGCCACGCGCTTTTGCACGACCAATGATTTCCTTACCCAATACCGCCTCCCAGTCAGCAATATAAGATTGATGTTTGACGGAAGCAGTCAAAGAAACAGCGCAATGGGGACAGACTTTAGCAACCAATCGTTGACAGACAAGACAACGCAACACGCTGCTATCGCTCAACAGCACGGGCGAGATACCCATATCAACTAATCGTGTAATAATAGCCGTTGCTCGATTGGTATGAAGTGTTGTCAACACAAGATGTCCTGTAATGGATGCTCGAACCATCACAGACGCCGTATCTTCATCACGCATTTCACCCAAGATAATCACATCTGGATCCATACGCAAAGCAGCGCGTCCCATACTCGCAAAACTACGATCCGCTTTTTCTGTATTAACGGGGACTTGTGTCGCAGCTTCCACTACTTTTTCAACAGGATCTTCAATAGTGTATAGTTTCGCACTTGGCTCTACTTTCTCCATACAGACAGCCAGTGTCGTTGTTTTACCAGATCCTGTTGGACCCGCAACGATAATGGCGCCAAAAGGCAGCCTCATTGCCATATCGATAATTTCAATTTGCTTTTTTGTATAGCCAAGCTCTTCTAGCGTTGTTGATTTTTCCTCGCCTGTTGCAAGAATACGCATGACCATATCAAAACCGCCATGCGCAGGCACACTCGCTAAACGTAATCGAATGTCGTTACCACCTAAACGTAACGGCATGGAAGCATCTTGTGGTACCAGAGGGTTGAAATGGGAAGTGGCATGATCTGTTTCTTTATTGAAGGCAACGGACGCAATTTCACGACCTAATTTTTCAGACCATTCTGCAAATACATGGAGCTCGCCATGTTGACGCATACGGATTATTGTATTGCCCTGTCTAACTTGAATGTGGATATCACTGACTTTTTGATGAATCGCTTCAAGCACCAAATCGCGCAAATGACGCTGTTGGTCACTAAATAAAATGCTTGTTTCGCCTTTGCCAGCACCCGCATCATTTTCTTCGATACCCGTCATTAGTAACAGTTGAATCACGGCCATATCGGCAGCGAACACCATACCTGGGTGAATGCCTTTGCTTAACATCAACGATTTGCAATTTTGAACTGTTCTTGAAGTAGGGGAAGACGATAAAATAGTAGCGCTTCTTAGAACAACAAGATCTCCCTGCGCTTTACACCACGTAAACATGTCGCCAAGCACTTTATCTTGTTCATCAAGATCTTTTAAACCCATCACGACTTTTGTTTTGGTTGCATTAGCATATTGCTCTAGCAACGCGCTTTGTTTTGCGACTTCTTCTGTAGGTGATAGCAATGCTTCCGACATAAGTTTGTCTAACACTCCTTGTTAACATCAACCATTTCAAAAAATGCTATCTAATATAAATAGCATAACATAAAATACTTGGCTAACTCATACTGTCATCCTTTAAAAAACAACCTAACACTCATATCAGAATAGCGCATGCATACAACAGTTTCCATAGACATTGCTATTTTTGGCGGCGGCATTGCAGGCTTGTGGCTGCTAAATAGACTACGACAAACTGGATTTTCTGCGATGCTGTTCGAATTCAACACATTGGGTGGCGGACAAACAGGTCACTCACAAGGCATCATTCATGGCGGCATGAAATATGCATTGACCGGAAAATTAACTCAAGATGCAGAGGCAATGGCTGCTATGCCAATGCGATGGCAGCAGAGCCTGGCAGGATTGGGAGAGTGCGACTTATCTCGCGTCCCCATTCTTTCAAATAAACAGTACATGTGGTCACCTCGCGCATCAAAAGCAAAATTGATGCAATTTTTAGCAAATTCTACGCTACAGGCCCACGTAGAACCACTCACAAAAGAAAGTTATCCGTCTGTTTTTCAGCATCCTGATTTTAAAGGACATGTATTCGCTATCAATGAAACAGTCCTAGATGTCCCTGTCTTGATTCGCGAGCTAGCGAATGCCAATCAAAATACACTCTTTAAAATTGAAGATTTATCCGAAAAAGACATTGAACTAAACGAAATCGGTCACATCACGTCCATGACACTCCACGCGGGCTGTCAGAAAATCAACCTCTCAGCACAGCGATATATTTTTACAGCGGGTACGGGCAACGAAATCGCCATCAACCGTCTCAACACAAAAGCGCTAGCGATGCAACGACGGCCGCTGCACATGGTCATGGTTAAACTGCCATTCCACGCGCCTCTCTATGCACATTGTCTCAATTTTTCAGCGCGCCCACGCCTAACAGTCACAACACACTATCGGCAAGATGGCAGCATGGTTTGGTACTTGGGAGGACTGCTAGCAGAAGAGGGCGTACAACGCAACAAAACAAATCAAATTGCAGCCACAAAACAAGAACTCAACTTATTGTTTCCATGGTTGGATTTTTCTACAGCACGATTTGAAACGATCAGAATTGATCGCGCAGAACCACTACAGGCTGACGGTTTAAAGCCTATCACTTGCTTTACCAAAACAATTGGCAATACCATCATTGCCTGGCCAACGAAACTCGCTTTAGCACCTAAATTGACAGATGATATTATGCAGCAGTTGCAATTGACTCATTTAACACCATGTCAACCTCACAAAGAGGCACTGGCTGCGTGGCCCCATCCATCTTGCGCCATCCCTCCTTGGGAAATATTTTAAAACTCATCAACAGGGCTGGAGATAAAATTTTGCTAAAAAACATCATCGGCACAACAGGCATCATTGTCAGTCAAATAGGGCTTGGTACAGTCAAATGGGGTCGTACAACGGGTGTCAAATACAAAACCGCATTTACGTTGCCAGAAGATCATGCGCTTTGTGATTTACTAGCTATTGCATCAGATTGCGGTATCAACTTACTAGATACTGCGCCAGCTTATGGTGTCTCTGAAGAGCGTCTAGGGAAATTATTAAAAAACCAACGAAAAAACTGGGTCATCTCAACCAAAGCAGGGGAAGAGTGGGTAAACGACGCTTCACGATTTGATTTTTCAAAAGCAGGGCTTGAGGCAAGTGTTAACCGAAGCTTGCGGCGCCTGCACACTGATTATCTAGATATCGTGCTTGTTCACTCAAACGGCGAAGATCTCAAACTGATTCATGAAGAAGCGGTATTTGAAACACTCGATCGCTTAAAAGAAGCAGGCAAGATTCGCGCTTTTGGCATGTCCACCAAAACGATCGCAGGAGGGCTTGCGACCATCGATCAGACTGATCTTGCCATGGTCTCATTTAATGCGGCTTATACAGATGAGCGCCCGGTCTTAACCTATGCCAACGAAAAGAATAAGGGTATTTTCATTAAAAAAGCGCTCTCAAGCGGCCACTTACAAGCACCATCATTGCAATTTGCACTAAACGAACCAGGCGTTACCAGCGTGATCATCGGAACAATTAATCCCACACATTTACGAGAAAATACTGCACAAACAGAGCTAGCAGTTAAGAAAAAGCAATAAACACAGCGTCACCCTCCTCCCACGCTTTTGTGGGAGGAGGGTGACGGGGAGAGAAGGTCCAATCATTTCTCATACATCTAAATCAAAGAAATGCTCTTTAAGGTGACAGCGCACAGCATATACCCATTACGCTCCAAGATGCGAACTTTAACGCCCAGATTGCAAGAAATTGGGAAGTTTTTTACAAGAAAAACCGCAACAATACTCGTTGTATTGTGAGGATTTTTCTTGTAAAAAACTTCCCAAGTTCACCGCAAGATGGGATGATAAAGTTCGCATCTTGGAGCGTAATGGGTATTTGTTATTATCATCATGATTCGCATGAATTAAATAAGGTTTTTAAAACGCCATGCCAACTTACGCCATTGGCGACATTCAGGGCTGTTTTACAGCACTCCAAGCATTGCTCAAAAAAATAGCATTCGATCAAAAGAAAGATATACTTTGGTGCGCGGGCGATTTAGTGAATCGTGGCCCACAATCACTTGAAGTATTGCGCTTCTTGAAAGCATTGGGGAGTCAACACCAAATCATTTTAGGCAATCACGATCTGCATTTAATTGGTGTTTTCTATAAAATACGTGAAATACATAAAAGCGATACACTCCAACCTATTTTAACAGCCCCAGACTGCACTGAACTAATCGAATGGCTCTGTCATCGCCCATTCTTGGTCTACCACCCAACACTTCATTACATTATGGTACATGCAGGGCTTGCGCCCACCTGGCGCTTGTCCGAAGCACAATGTATCGCAAAAGAAATTGAAATTGCGTTACAAGGCAATTTGCGCGAATCAACACTAAATAGTCTTTTCGGAAATCTACCTGATCACTGGGATGGCTCTCTTCCCTCAGAAGAACGTCTGCGTGTTGCAGTCAATTATTTCACACGTATGCGTTTTTGTTATCCAGATGGACGTTTAAATTTGAAATACAAAGGCAATCTTATTGATAAACCCAATGATATTATTCCCTGGTTTGAGGTCTCCTCGCGCATCAATACCGATCTTAAAATTATATTTGGTCACTGGGCGGCTCTCTCCGGAAAAACTAATATGCCCAACCTTTTTCCTCTCGACACAGGATGCGTTTGGGGAGGCTGCTTAACAGCCATGCGATTAGAAGACGGCAAGCAATTTAACGTACAATGTGAGCGCGAGGGGTGACAGAGCTATATATCCTGGTTCTGCTTTGTGCGGGCGATAAGAGTAGTCAAAAGAAAGATATCAAGATAGCTAAAGCATACTGGCATGACTTGAAGGAGCGTAGCGATGAGTAAAGCTAAAATAATTAAAAATACGATGAGCTATTATGATGAACTGATAGAATCGCTTAAAAAACCTAAAGAAGCAGATTTATATCTACGTATCGCAATGGAAGAATACCACGAGGATGGCGATGTTGAGTCATTGTTGATTGCTTTGCGCAATATAGCAGAGGCAAAAGGTGGTATGGGGCATTTAGCTAAGGCAACACATTTAAACCGCCAGAATCTTTATCAGGTATTATCTGAAAAAGGTAATCCAACACTTGGTACTTTTGAATTAATTTTAAAAGGACTTGGCTATCGGTTGGCAATTCAGCCTGAAGAAAGAAGGAAAGCAGTATCGTAACTAGTTCGGATTTTAATGCTTTAAAAATCAATTAATTATAAAATTTTTTGATTTAGGCAGATTAAGACTGGCATTGGGCATTGCTGCATAAATCGCAACTTGTCATTCCCGGCCCTGAATGAGAAATTGCATTTCCGGGGAGATCCTTCGGCGCAAAAAACTTAGCCTCTGGATGACAGTGGGCAGTGTACTCTCAACTGATATATATCAAGACACATTAATCCGCCTTCTTAACTCAATAAAACTATAATTGCTCGTATTCGCTTCATCCGCCACACAGTCTTCGCGTGATACTTCTTCCCACTCCGCTTGATTTAATGAAGGAAAATAAACATCCCCCTCAAAATCACGATGTATCACAGTCAAATAAAGCTTCTGCACACAAGGTAAACACTGCGAAAAAACCTGAGCACCGCCTATAATAAATACTTGGTGATACTGCCTGTTGGCCGCACATTGCAACGCTTTCTCGAGCGATGCCACAACGACACAGCCTGGTACCCGAAATACTTGATCGCGCGTCAAAATAATATTCAGGCGATTTGGCAAAGGCCGCCCAATCGATTCATAAGTCTTGCGACCCATCAAGATCGCATGCGAAGTCGTAATGGCTTTAAAATGCTTTAAATCGGCTGGAAAATGCCATGGCAATTGGTTGTGATGGCCAATCACATTATTTTGCGACATCGCAACAATCGCAGAAACAATCAACTTACTGCCAGCAATTCCCGCTAACTGGTTGTCTTGGGTGTTATTCCGCACAATGGCTCGTCGGCCTCCGGCCTCCTGCGCTTGACTTGTGCTACATAACACCCAAGACAACCAGTTAGCGGGAATTGCTGACTTACTGCTAGACATCCAAATTCTCAACATCTAATGCATTCTGTTCAATGAATTGACGTCGTGGCTCTACTTCATCGCCCATCAATGTTGTAAATAACTGATCTGCCACAACCGCATCTGCCACAGTCACCTGCAACAGACAGCGTGTACTAGGATCCATAGTCGTTTCCCATAGTTGATCAGGATTCATTTCACCCAACCCCTTGTATCGCTGAATAGCTTGCCCACGTTTAGCTTCTGCCATCAACCAATCAACTGCTTCTTTAAATGAAGCAACCGACTGCTTATCATCACCCTGTTTAATAACGATGGTGTTTTTTACAAAATTATTTATTTTTTGTCCGACTTTGGTAAGCGCGCGGTAATCTTGAGAAACAAAAAACTCTTTGTTCAATACAATATGGTGCGCTGCCCCCTGATGAATCGCTTTAATTTCTGGCAGCCACCAATTTTTTTCTAATTCTTGAAATACAGAAACAGTATCATTCTTGGTAATAAATTTTTTATTTATTAAATATTCATTCAAAACAAGAATAAATTTCTCCATATTCTCGCGATTACCAAGCTCTGCCTCGTTTAAAGCAGGCAACATCATCAGCGCATCTAATACCTCCGCAGGGTAACGTCTTGAAAGCCTATCAATAGTATGCAAAGCGACTAAATAATCACCAACTAACAGTGTTAAATCTTGGCCCGACAAAACTTGATCGCCAGACTCAAGCGCTGATCCTTCCAATGCAGATCGAATCAGCATCTCTTCTAATGACTTCTCATCCTTTACATATTGTTCTTGTTTATTCTTTTTTACTTTAAATAAAGGTGGTTGTGCAATATAAATATTGCCGCGCTCGATTAATTCAGGCATATGTCGATAAAACAAAGTGAGTAATAGCGTACGAATATGCGAACCATCCACATCAGCGTCTGTCATAATAATAATATGATGATAGCGCAGCTTATCTGGCGAGTATTCTTCACGCCCAATGCCACAGCCTAACGCAGTAATTAATGTCACCACTTCGGCAGAAGATAACATTTTATCAAATCGTGCTTTTTCAACGTTAAGAATCTTACCCTTAAGCGGCAAAACAGCTTGTGTTTTACGATCACGCGCTTGTTTGGCAGAGCCGCCTGCCGAATCGCCTTCTACAATAAACAACTCCGAACGCGTTGGATCTTCTTCTTGGCAATCCGCTAATTTTCCCGGCAAACCAGCCACATCAAATGCGCTCTTCCGTCGTGTTAATTCACGCGCCTTTCGAGCAGCCTCACGAGCACGAGCAGCTTCAATCACCTTTGCCACAATACTCTTTGCATCTTGCGGAGATTCCAATAAAAAAGATTGAAATTTTTCACTCATCAGAGACTCAACAGCCGCTTTGGCCTCAGAAGAAACCAACTTATCTTTTGTTTGGGATGAAAACTTAGGATCTGGCATTTTAACAGACAAAATAGCTGTCAAACCTTCTCGCAAATCATCGCCCGATGTAGCTACTTTTTCTCGCTTAGCATAGCCTTCCTGCTCAATATATTGGTTGAGCGCACGCGTTAAAGCGCTGCGAAAACCAGCGACATGTGTCCCACCGTCTCTTTGCGGTATGTTATTGGTATAACAAAACAACTTTTCCTGATAAGTGTCATTCCACTGCATAGCCACTTCTACAAAAATATGATCTTTTTCGGTGTTAAAATAGAAAATCTTAGGGTGAATCGGTGTTTTGTTTCGATTTAGATCCTCAATAAATCCCTTCAGGCCAGAATGATATTCGAAAACATCCTGCTTGTCTGTTCGTTCATCATTTAAATAAATTCGAATTGAAGAATTTAAAAAAGCCAATTCACGCAGTCTTTTAGCTAAGATCTCATAATTAAATAGAATATTTTTAAAGATGATATCACTGGGTTTAAACCGAACCTCTGTTCCATGCTCATCAGTATCACCCGTCGGACCTAATGGCGCTTGCGGCTCTCCCAAACGATATAATTGCTCATAAACTTTACTATTCACGCGCACAGTGAGCCTCAGCTCCTCAGAAAGCGCATTAACCACTGACACGCCTACGCCATGCAACCCACCTGAAATACGATAAGAATCGTTGTCAAACTTACCACCAGAATGCAGCACGGTCATAATGACTTCCGCTGCAGAACGCCCCTCTTCGGCATGCATATCAACTGGAATGCCACGACCATTATCTCTTACAGACACCGATTCACCCTCATGAATGGTGACCCAAATCGTATCGCAATGTCCTGCTAACGCCTCATCAATTGAATTATCAACTAGTTCAAACACCATGTGATGCAACCCGGTGCCATCTTCCGTATCGCCGATATACATACCAGGACGCTTACGTACAGCATCTAGGCCTTTTAAAACTTTAATTTTTGAGGAATCATAAACATCATTAGCGTTGGTGGTCATGCTATATCCTTGTTTTATGTTTCACGTGGAACATGGAGATGTCATCTCCTGCGGTGACAGCTAATTTATATGAAGTCGTCTTAACAATATTCGAGATAAATCCTTGGCAAATAATAGCATATTTTTGCCTAACAGCACAGAAAATAAGAGGCCAGAAAAGGCAATAATAAAGGCTTTTATTGCCCATTTGTTCACATGTTTGTTAAATAAAAATAGGTCTTTTCATTTCGCCACAATTTCGCCATGTTTCACGTGAAACATCTTGATTGGCAAAGTGGATGTCTGCTGAATATGAGAATCAACCATTTCTTTTTCAATGGCTGTCATGAAGACTTGTGTTTGTTGTGCCATCAACAAAGCAATCAGCTTTTGACGACTTATCTGGTCTAGCTCTGACGGCAGGTCATCAACCAGATAGATGACCTGATTTCCACGTTCTGCGCTTAATAGCGCGCCTTGTGCAAGCACCATCGCGCAAACTAATAGTTTTTGCTGTCCTCTGGATAAAAAATGCTTTGCAGGTACGGCATTGATCAAAATCTCTAGGTCGGCACGATGTGGGCCGTACTGCGTATAGCCCATCTGACAGTCTTCGCGTGCATTATCAGCCAAAATAGTCGCATAAGACCGATCTTCATCCCAACCTGGATCATATTTAATTTGAGCTTGCGGAATGACCGAGAGCATTTCAATGGCATTCATCAAGAAAGGTAGGAGCAATTTCACATATTGTCGTCTAAACTGCGTTAATTCTGCCGCTTGCTTCGC
The DNA here is from genome assembly GCA_001801625.1 of Gammaproteobacteria bacterium RIFCSPHIGHO2_12_FULL_42_10. Taxonomy (GTDB): domain Bacteria; phylum Pseudomonadota; class Gammaproteobacteria; order DSM-16500; family DSM-16500; genus Aquicella. The sequence goes on along the minus strand of MGYE01000065.1, from coordinate 72,285 downwards.
TAGCACCTCTGTCCAGCTGTCTAATTCCCGCTCATAAAGGCCGTCAAAACATGTCTTTGCGAATTTTTTTTCACGCAATAGGGTATTTCTCTGTTTAAGCGACATTTCAAATCGCTTAAAGCAGGGCAAGAAATCATCGAATTGGTAAAATAAACCCCAATCTAAAAATTTTCTACGAAAATTGGGTCCTAGCTCGATCAAATCATGGGAATGCGAATTGATAATGCGCATGGGCAAAATGGACACCACATCAGCCGCTGCCGACACTTCTTTTTCATCAACACGCCATCTCAGCGCACCCAACTCAGTACGTTCAATACCAATGGTTGTATTATGATGTGTTTTATTGCGTAATACTTGCGCGAATAATGTAAATTTATCTGTTTGTTGACGAATTAATTCGCGCGTTGCACTACTGCGAAACGATCGGCCCAATCCTAACGTATGTATTGCCTCAAGCATGCTCGTTTTGCCGCTACCATTCATCCCATGAATAATATTGCACCCAGGGGAAACAGCGGAGAGAGAAACAGCTGACAAATTTCTAAAATTTGTTATATTAAATAACGTGATAGGCATATTTTATACTTATAGAAAAACGCACTACCATATTCGATCAACTGCATACTTATCGAAAACAGCATCGTTGCTCAAAATAGCCATTTTTTCTTCTAAAGCCTGCGATATCAACAAACGATCAAATGGATCGCGATGACAAAATGGCAAATCCTCTACACGTGCAACATGGCGAAAGTGAATGGGTAATTGTAAAATAGAATTTTCATGTAATTGTGTTAGAACAAATGCTTCCACACTACCAGGCACTTTTAGCTTACCAATACTTGTTTTAATTGACATTTCCCAAACAGACGCAAGACTCAAATATAAATCATTTTTTTCCTCTAAAAATACTTTCTTCGATTTTTTGCTGAGAAACGCTGAGTCTACGCTCAACCATAAAAATGCTTGTGTATCTAGCAGCACTTTCATTTTAATAGTCCTTAAAGTCTTCCAAAAATTCATTAAAATTAGCGGAAATCTCAACTAAACCTTTCGCCAATCCCAAACGACGCTTACTTTTGGAAAGTTTAAAAGGAACAATTTTAGCAATTGGTTTGTTATCTTTCGCGATAATCACTTCTTCGCCTAGCAAGGCTTTCTGTATTAACTCAGAAAAACGTGCTTTAGCGATATGAATGTTAAATTGAGACATAGCGCCTCCATAATCCAGTCGATTTATATAGTCATATTACATGACCATATATTGTCTTACAAGTAAATGCGGCTATGCAATCGCATCAATCAACTGTTGTAATTCGCCCGTTTCAGCCATTTCATCCATGATATCGCTGCCGCCAATAAAATCGCCATTAATGTAAAGTTGTGGAATAGTGGGCCAATTTGAATAAATTTTGATTCCCTGTCGAATCGCTTCATCTTGCAGTACATCAATCGCAGCAAAGGCGACACCGCACGCTTTCAGGAGATTCACGGCACGTGATGAAAATCCACACTTTGGCAACTCTACGCTTCCCTTCATATACAATATAACGGGATTTTCACTAATTTGTTGTTTGATAATATCTTGTATACTCATCACGCCTCCGAATAAATTAAATAATAATCAACAGACCCTACATCAACCCTAATTGTAGTTTTGCTTCATCACTGATCCTTTCTCGATCCCAGGGCGGATCAAAAGTTAGCTCTACTTTTACTTCTGTCACACCTGCGATCGTGCGTACTTTTTCTTCTATCTCACCAACAAGCACAGGCCCCATACCGCAGCCTGCCGCAGTGAGCGTCATCACGATTTCAGCACGACAAGCATCGGGCTCTTCTTGCACAACAACATGATACACCAAACCAAGATCAACAATATTGACTGGAATTTCAGGATCAAAACAAGTCTTGAGCTGCTTCCAAATTTTCTCTTCTACTGTACCAGCACAGGCATTCACATCTGCTTCTGCCAAAATGACGAGTCCTAATGCATCACCATCTTTGCCTGCAACACGTACTAAATTGCCATTCACATACACAGTGTAAGCATTGCCTAACGCCTGCGTCACAAACACTTGCGTGCCTTCTTGTAGCATGACTTTAGCACCCGATGGAATGAGGGTGACCTCTATCTCACGTTTTACATCTAATGCTTGTTTGCCTAACATGCTAGCCTCCATTCATCTGAAAGCTTTCGCCACAACCACATCTTGCACTTTCTTTCGTATTAATAAACGTCAAACGCTTTTGTTTTAAACCCATTTTTATTTCTTCAACAAAATCGATTTTTAATCCATCAAACCAAGTCAACCATGCACTATCAATGTAAATTTTGACAAGCGGTGCAAGCTCGAGCAAAAAATCTTTTTCATTCACTGTTTCTACACGTTCAAATGAATAGGCATAGCCAGAACACCCTGTTTTTTTAACAGACAAACGCAAACCCAAACAAAGCGCTTTAGTGATGATTTTTTCGATATGTGAAAGCGCATCTGCAGTCACCGTAATATTAGGATTCATTCGCTTACTTCACTCCGCTGTTTTCTTCTGCTATTTTCTTCTAATGCAACGTTTAAGGTATGCCACGCAAGCGTTGCGCATTTAACACGAATGGGAAAATGATAAACACCGCTGAACGCCAACAACTTACCTAGCGCTTGGTTGGGCGCTTTGCCTTCTGTTACTAGTAAATGAAACTGACTAAACAGGGTAGCAACAGCTTGTGTTGTTTTGCCTTTAATAGTTTCTATCATCAAAGAAGCGGACGCGACAGAGATAGCACATCCCACTCCTTCAAAGCGTGCATCTTGGATGACGTCATCTTGTACAATCAAATACAACACTAATTTATCGCCGCAAAGCGGATTATGACCGACCTTCTGATGCGTTGCAGCAGACAGCACACCACTATTTCGTGGTGACTTACCATGGTCTACAATGATATCTTGGTATAATTCTTCTAATGACATGATGCTTTCCTACGCACTCTCATGTAAACAGCGGCCAGCAAACATTTTCTGCGCTGTTTCTATAGCTGCTATTAGCGCGTCTACTTCGGCTATATCGTTATAAATACCAAATGAAGCACGTACAGTCGCATGCACACCCAGTCTTTTCATCAAAGGCATTGCACAATGATGCCCTGCGCGCACCATGACACCCGCATGGTCCAATACCGTTCCAACATCATGTGGATGCACACCTTCAATCACGAATGAAATAACGCCTACTTTCTTGGTTGCACATCCTATTATACGCACACCAGCAATCGTGCTTAATTTTTTTTCAGCATCAGCTAAAAGCACAGCATCGTGCGCTGCAATAGATGACATGCCGATCTTTTCTAAGTACCCAATCGCAGCAGAAAGACCGACAACGCCTGCAATATCAGGCGTACCCGCTTCAAATTTATTGGGTGTTTTTGCAAAAGTGACTTTATCGAATGACACGGTTTCAATCATATCGCCGCCGCCTTGATAAGGCGGCATCGCATCTAAATGTGCTCGCTTGCCGTATAGCACGCCAGTACCCGTCGGACCATACATTTTGTGTCCTGAGAACGCATAAAAATCGCAATCAAGTGCTGCTACATCGACAGCAAAATGTGGCACTGCTTGTGCGCCATCTACAAGCACGGGCACGCCGTGCGCATGCGCAATTTGTATCATCTCGCGCACAGGATTAATGGTACCCAGTACGTTTGAAACATGCGTCAGTGCTACCAATTTTGTTTTTGATGTAAACAATTGTCGATAGGCTGCCTGATCACATTCGCCTGACTCCAAAAGCGGGATGACTTTAAGATGCAAGTCGCGCATCACCCAAGGCACAATATTTGCGTGATGCTCCATCGCGCTGACGATCACTTCATCGCCTGTTTTAAAATGCGTACGCCCATAACTTTCTGCAACTAAATTAATCGCTTCTGTTGTGCCACGCACGAATATAATTTCTTCTATATGTCTTGCGTTAATGAATCGCCTTACATCTTCTCGAGCGCTTTCAAAAATACGCGTGGCACGCTCACTTAATTCGTAAATACCGCGATGAATGTTGGCATAATCGTTATAATAGAAATGCGACATTGCATCCACAACAGCACGCGGCTTTTGTGTTGATGCGGCAGAATCAAGATAGACCATGGGCTTGCCTCGATTCATACACTTTAATATTGGAAAATCATCTCGATATTGATTCATATTATTATTCGCTCACAACGCTCATTGCCTCTCTTACATGTGCCCGCACAGCAGGATCCATGACGCGCTGAATCACTTCTTCAGAAAAACCACTCAAAAATATTTCGATCGCTTCTTGATAAGAAATACCACGCGAACGCAAATACAATAAGACTTCTGAATCAAGATGCCCCGTTGTTGCGCCATGTTTACATGAAACATCTTGTGCATTAATTTCAAGCGATGGTTTTGAATAAGCTTCTGCATCTTTTGATAAAAGCAAATGCCGGTTGGTTTGTGTGGCGACTGTTTTAGAGGCACATTCATCGACTGATAATCGACCATCAAAAATAGCGCGAGATTTTTTATCTGCAATACCTTTGTATAACATGTCACTTCGGCAGGCAGGTGCTGCATGCTTGATATCCACATAATGTGCAACGGACTGATGATTGCGCTTTGCGTGATACAGTCCCGCCGTCATGCACGATGCCCCCATCTCTTCCAATAGCACCATCCAGTCTTCTCGAGAAAACACCCCGCCTTTAGAGAAATGCGTCAAGACGGATTGGCTATCTTTTTTCTGTTTAATAAAAGTATTTGAACAATGCAAAGCGGATGACTGTTCATTTTGAATTTTACAATGATTAAAGAAAGTTTTTTCTTTTAATACAACATTCATCAGGACATTAGTCAGGCAACTGACAGCATCATGCAGCGAGACGTACTCTTCAATTAACGTCAGCCGACTCGCTATATCAAGTACAATGATATGGTGTGGTTGAGCAATAAAAGCTTCTGTATTCATGCCGATCGATAACAAATGTATTGGATCTGTTAAGTTGCATCCTGCTTTTAAATAAATAAACAAACCATCACTGTAAGACTGTGCATTTAACTCGGCAAAAGGATATTTTGTTTGATCAATCGGAAGCGATCCATATTGTTCTACCCAATCAGGATATAAAGTCCGCGCTTCATGAATACAGGTTACGATCGCATCATCAGGTATGCGTTCTAAATCCGATAAAGCCGGAACAAAATAACCATTCACCAACACCAACAAAATACTGGGTTTCTCCCGTAATCGATGTGCATCCACACATTCACGCAATGCCGCTGTCTCATCTAAACGTGTTGCATTCGCCAATGCACTTTTCAAAAGAAACGAGAAATCATGATATTTAAACCGCTCATTTGATCGATTAGGCAATCCATGTGCAAGAAAAGCTTCCCAGCGATTTTGAGTAAGTGAGTTATGCATCTTGCAGCCAACCATATCCTTCTTTCTCTAACCGATGTGCAAGCATCTTATCGCCTGTCTCGATTATTTTTCCATTCGCCATCACATGCACCACATCAGGCTCAATATAATCCAATAAACGTTGGTAATGTGTGATCATTAAAATACTGCGGTTAGCATCGCGCAAACTATTCACTGCTTTTGAAATCATTTGAAGCGCATCAATATCAAGACCAGAATCAATTTCATCTAAAATAATAAAACTAGGCTCCAATATCAGCATCTGCAATATTTCATTACGTTTTTTCTCACCGCCTGAGAAACCTTCATTGACAGCTCGTTTTAAAAGCGATTCATCAAAACCAAACTGATGCAGCTTCTGTTTGAGGAACATCAAAAAATCACCCGCATCAAGCGGCGACTGTCCTTGTTTTTTTCTCAGGCTATTCAATGCCGTGCGAATAAAATACATATTATTCACGCCTGGAATTTCTACAGGATATTGAAACGCGAGAAACAACCCTATTGCGGCACGCTCTTCCGGCAAAACCGACAACAGATCTTCATTATGCAATAACACGGAACCATTTGTTATACGATAACCATCACGACCAACAAGCACATTTGCCAAGGTACTTTTTCCTGACCCATTGGGGCCCATGATGGCAGCCACCTTGCCTTTTGAAAGGGTGAGATCAACGCCCTGTAAAATGGGTTTAATCTGCTTCTGCTGGTCTTTGATACTCACTTCTAAATTTTTAATCGCTAACATATACACCTCTTGTCGTATACCCATTATGCTTCAAAATGCGATTTCATAAGCATGTCATGCCAGTGGCATGACGCAAACAAATTCGCATCCCCAAGTCATAGCGGCATATTGCCACACAGCGCTACCCCACACTCCCTTCCAAGCTCACCTCAAGTAATTTTTGCGCCTCTACAGCAAACTCCATTGGTAATTCTTTAAAAATTTGCTTGCAAAAACCATTCACAATCATTGAAATCGAATCTTCAACATTCAATCCGCGCTGTCTGCAGTAAAATAACTGATCTTCGCTAATCTTTGAGGTAGAAGCTTCGTGTTCCACCAGAGTGTCTTTATTTTTAACTTCAATATAGGGAAAAGTATTGGCGCTGCTTGTATCGCTCAGCAATAAGGAATCACATTGTGTGTAATTACGCGCACCGCTCGCACGTGGCGCGACACGCACTAACCCTCGATACGTGTTCTTTCCACGACCCGCTGAAATGCCTTTAGAGATAATGGTGCTACGCGTATGCTTCCCAATATGAACCATCTTCGTGCCTGTATCTGCCTGCTGATGATGATTGGTTAGTGCAACCGAATAAAATGCCCCAGTTGAATGATCGCCTTGCAAAATCACACTAGGATATTTCCAAGTAATAGCAGATCCCGTTTCAATTTGCGTCCAAGAAATTTTAGAATGTGCGCCGCGACAAGCGCCGCGCTTTGTTACAAAATTAAAGATGCCGCCTCGCCCATCTTGATCGCCCGGATACCAGTTTTGTACAGTAGAATATTTAATTTCAGCACGATCAAGCGCAATCAACTCAACCACCGCAGCATGCAATTGATTCTCATCCCGCATTGGTGCGGTGCACCCTTCTAAATAGCTAACATGGCTACCCGCTTCTGCTACAATTAAAGTACGCTCAAACTGGCCACTCTTTGCCTCATTAATGCGAAAGTAGGTCGATAATTCCATCGGACAACGCACGCCACTTGGCACATACACAAACGAACCATCACTAAATACAGCGGCATTTAAGGCAGCAAAAAAATTATCTTGGTAAGACACAACCGTGCCTAAGTATTTTTCAACCAGTTCTGAATGCAAAACTGCCGCTTCAGAAAATGAGCAAAAAATAACGCCGGCTTCTCTTAATTTTTCTTTAAAGGTGGTTGCGACAGAAACACTATCAAAAACAGCATCCACCGCAACGCCTGCCAATCGACCCTGCTCGTGCAAAGGAATGCCAAGCTTTTTGTAAGTTTCTAGTAGCGCAGGATCAACCTCCTCGATACTATTGACGGTTTTCTTTGATTTCGGAGCAGCATAATAACTCATACTTTGATAATCAATCGCAGGAATTTTTAAATGCGCCCACTTAGGAGGCGTCAACGTCTGCCAATATTCAAAGGCTTTAAGACGCCACGCTAACATAAAAGCGGGTTCATTTTTTTTGGCAGAAATCTGACGAATCACGGATTCGTTTAAGCCGGGCGGGAGAGTATCTGACTCAATAGACGTAACAAAACCATAAGGATAGTTTTTATCGATCACTGCTTGTACAAATTCATTCGTCATCAGTCTGCTCTACAATGGCTTCAACATATCCTGAATGGTCCATTTTGATAGAACAACATTCAGCATTTTATTAATTTTTTTCCAATTTTCTTTCAGGGCACAAAAGGAATCGATCGTGCATAATCTGCTGCTTTCACAGCATTCTGTCACCGCAAGATCACCTTCCATTGCAGCAACAACACGAGCAATCGTAATAGAAGCTGCGGGTTGCGATAAACAATACCCGCCTTCTGAGCCGCGCATTGCCTTAACCAAATCAGCCAATAAGAGTGTTTTTAAAATTTTACTCACCGTAGGCACGCTAAGGCGCAAGGTAGAAGCGAGCGATGCAGCGCTTAAAATAGCCTCAGGGCGCTTTGCAAGCGCCCCCATCACCAAGATGGCATAATCAGTCATTTTACTAATACGAATCATGCGATTCATCCCATGGTCTAGCCCGGATATTTCATCATATAGCACCTGCGGACGTGAAAATGGCTTGTCTGCTGCGTTGCAAGAAGAAAAATGACTGGTCGCATATATACAATATGCTCCCAGCCATTTTTCTTCTTGCGCCTTGCAGACAAGCCATTTTCACGCCCTCGTTACGCTATATGATGAAATATCCGGGCTAGCACGAGCGATACAGTACCATATTTGTACTAATTAAGACAATCATACAGCATAGTCAAAAAAGAAACGATTTAAACAAAACACGCTTGCCAATGCCGTGCAAAAGGTAACATAATGAATACTGAAGTTTGTGTGATGGCTTTATATAACAAATAACAAAGGAGATATGTTGATGGAACAACTATTCAAAAAACAGCAAGGCATCACCTTACTTGAGGTTTTGCTGGTTTTAGCAATCGCGTCGATTATTATCGTACTGTCTATCCGCTACTACCAATCTGCCACAACCGCCCAGCAAGCAAACTCTGTTATGGAAGAGATACAAGCTATTGCAGCTGGCATGGATAGCTTACAAGCATCAGTTGGTTCGTACACAGGCATTACTACTACACAATTAACCAGCGTAGTGGGCGCCAACAATCTACTCTCCCCTGTTGGAGGTTTGCCGATTGTCGTCTCTAATATGGCTGGAGCAACCTACACCGTAACCATACCAACTAACCTTGCTGTTTGCACCATTGTTAAAGCGCGATTGTCATCCAATACAAAATTCACAAATATAACTGCGTGCGGTACCACTGTCAAATACACTTACGACGCTTCAAAATAATCATCAATTGTTAGCCGCCCTCAGTTTAAACTAGGGCGGCAACAACGATAGGCCTAATATGTCCCTGAGAAATACACCCAAGACTTATGGAATCATCGCAAAATTCTTTCACTGGCTCGTCGCATTATTAGCCATCTCCATGCTAATCTTCGGCTATTTTCTAGATGACTTTTCTAAAGGTATACAGCCATTAACCTATAATATTCATAAAGTTACGGGTGTTATCATTTTATCCATCATGCTATTGCGGCTCATTTGGACGCTCTTTAACACAAAGCCCATTGCACTACCTAATACAGCGGGCTGGGAAAAACTAGCAGAGAAAACAGTACAATTTTCGCTTTATGCATTTTTAATTCTAATGCCACTTGCAGGCTGGATGGGTGCCTCTGCTGCCGGCAAGCCACCGCATCTGGGAAAATGGGAAATTGCTTTGCCTATTCATGGCAATAAGGCATTTATCTCTATGTTATTTGATTTGCATGGTACCATTGCACTCATTCTGATTGCGCTGATTTCAATGCATTTTTTAGCAGCGCTGTATCATCAATTTATTCGCAAAGACGACCTTTTGAAGAGAATGATATAAGGTTAACGATTAGCTGACTGCAATGACTAGCCAATCACACTGCAACCCTCGTCCACCTTCCTGTATCTGTAAAAACAATTGCTGTGGCTTCTCAGCATTTTCTTTGGGTGGTTTTGTGAGCAGTGCTTGCTCTATAGCGGTATAAATTTGAGAAAAAATTCTTTCCGGATGAGTATACTGATAGTCAAACACGTGCTTGATTGCCATTTGTTGCGATAAAAAACGCACTACCATCGGTGCAAAACTAAGCGTTACCTCATACTGCGCACGCAACATCTCATCTAGGTATGTTAACTTTTTTCGAATAACTTTTGAGATGGCATCCTGATCCAATGAAAAAAAAGGAATGACATCTACTTCCCTACAAAAACAGCTAGGAAAAACCTTTAAAATATCTGGCATCATTTTTTCAGTGATTTGATTTGCGATATCTAATGATGTGTTATCTTCGGTTATTTTTTGAGCTTGCATTAACAACTTTGTTAGATAAGTTGCATCGCTATCTTCCCTGGGGATGTTAGAACCCCCAAATGATGCGAGATGCGCCGCTCCAATTGACGTTGTAAAAATCATAATGGCACGACGAAAATCATAAGTCATACACTGTTCGTCAAAGAAGAAGCCCGTGCTGAGTATCGCTGAAAACTCATGGAGCAGAGTAGGTGATAAATTCTCAATCTCATCAAACAAAAAAATAGCATGGGGCGTTTTTTGAATAGCCGACTGCATAGAATAATATTGCTGACTGACCTGACACTGTAATTTTATATCCGTCAAATGAACATAGTGAGGGAGAGATCTCGCAATATAATAGGCGGCCTGCTGCTCAAATAACTGCTCCGCCAAAGCGCTCGCTGCGGTCTTGCGGCCAGAGAAACCAGGACCCACAAACAAAAAACGTCCGCGCGGACTATGTTTGTTTTGTAATCGTGAAGGAATATTTTGAAACAATGCAGAGCCAAGTAGCGTCATTGCAACTTCTTGCTGAATGACCTGCTGCGATAGTGCTTTAATGAGTGCATGTTGCATAGAGAGATACCTTGATCATCCAAAACACGATCATCACTAGCAAAGGGCATTACTAACTCACCTTACGCGCTGTCATCCAGAGGCGTAAGGTGAGTTAGTAAATAAATCGTTTTTTTTGCGCAGAATTCGTCATTGCGAGGCGTGTTTTTCATGCCGAAGCAATCCAGAAAGCTACTGCATGACTACACCACTATGAGTTACTCTTCACAGGCAACGCCTGACTCTTAGAAGACGCAGCCTCTCGCGCCACTTGAACGACGGGGCTCGGGCTTCCAAAGAGGCATTGCTCTCTACCATCAGCACAATGCATATAACCTGTCACAGCGTACCATGCTTTATTTGTATTATTTGGCTTAAAATGCTCCGTTGCAAAATAAGCTTCCAGGTTAGAGCCATGTTTATCGCGGTAATAACAGTGAATCATACCGACATGTTGTTTCGTATCTGTCCACTCAACCAGCGCAAAGCGGTCAATTGCAGCAATTGCATCCGCCAAACGATCGGGTGCAAGCACCTTATCGGTGTCACTATCATAAGCCTTCCAGTGTCCACTGAATGTTTTATGTTTAATATCATCCACGCTAGGACAAGTATCTGCCATGCTCACTTGAGGGAGAGAAAAAAACATCAGCGCAATCAACGTAGAAAGAATTTTCTGTTGCATATATTCATCCTCATCGAGGTAATAATATTAAGTGAGTCACTTAAATACTATCTCATCTATCCCTATTCAGCAAACGCCGCTGACACCTATCTTTTGGTGTGTCATTCCCGCGTAGGCGGGAATGACAATAGCTGGATGCAAAAACGATCGCGCTACCATCATCTCGCAATATCAATGTTTCACTGTTATTATTTATCTCATGAAAAATACCTTACAAAACATTATGCAAACCTTGCAAACCTATTGGGGTAAGCAAGGTTGTGTCTATATGCAACCGCTTGATATGGAAGTGGGCGCAGGCACCTTTCACACAGCTAGTTTTTTACGGGCAATTGGCCCTGAGCCCTGGCATGCAGCTTATGTGCAACCTAGTCGCAGACCAACAGATGGTCGGTACGGCGATAATCCAAATCGCGTTGGGCGACACCATCAATTTCAAGTAATTCTGAAGCCATCTCCACTAAACATTCAGGCGCTCTATCTAGATTCATTGAAAATGCTGGGTGTTGATACACTAATCGATGATATTCGTTTTGTTGAAGACGACTGGGAAGCTCCCACATTAGGTGCGTGGGGCTTAGGATGGGAAGTGTGGTTAAATGGCATGGAAGTGACGCAATTTACCTATTTTCAACAGGTAGGTGGCCTAGAATGCAAACCCATCACCGGTGAGATTACTTATGGACTAGAACGATTGGCTATGTCGCTTCAGGGGGTAGACAATGTTTATGATCTTGCCTGGCATGAAGGGCCAAATGGCCTCATCACCTATGGCGACATTTACCACCAGATGGAAGTTGAAATGTCGCAATATTATTTTGAAATGGCAGACATCAAAACACTCTTTGATCATTTTTATTTTTACGAAACAGAAAGTTTGCGTTTAATTGAAGCGAATCTTCCAATACCCGCTTACGAGATGGTCTTGAAAGCATCACATACCTTTAATTTGTTAGATGCCAGAAAAGCGCTATCAGTCACTCTGCGACAACATCACATATTAAAAATTAGAAAGCTAGCCAAAGCTGTCGCAGAAAATTACTATCAAGCTCGCGAACAACTTGGTTTTCCGCTATTAAAAGAAAACACACATGCTCCCACATAACACAGCCGATTGTCTCATTGAAATTTTAACAGAAGAGCTGCCACCAAAATCATCATTACAATTGGCGAAAGATTTTTGTGAGCTCATCGAAACCTCTCTAAATAAAGAAGCATTCACTTTTGACAGCACCCACATTTTCTCAACGCCTCGCCGTCTTGCTATACTTATTAAAAAGCTTACCAGTCAGTCTAAAGACAGTTTGAGCGAACGCAAGGGTCCTAGTAAAAAAACAGCGGTTGATGAAAAAGGCAGTCCAACTCCCGCTGCGATTGGTTTTGCAAAATCATGTGGATTAACCTACGAAGCGCTTTCTAAGCTACAAACGTCTGAGAGCGAATGGTTGGTATTTAAAAAAACGATTCCCGGTCAATCTATCAATCAAGCATTGCCCATTCTCGTTCAACAAGCACTTCTTGTTTTGCCTATAAAAAAACGCATGCGATGGGGTGAGGGTAGTCAACCCTTTGTGCGCCCCATCCATGCTATTTTCATCATGTATAATCAACTCAATCTCCACGCTGATGTTTTTGGCTATCCGACTTGCGACCTGCTCTATGGACATCGTTTCCATGCACCCGCTGCAATCAAGCTAACTTCTGAATCCGAGTATGAAACTGTTCTTGCAGAGCATTATGTCATCGTAAGCTTTGAAAAAAGACGAGAAAAAATACGCTTATCGGCAGAGAAAATCGCTAACCCCAATCATGTATTGATGGATACATCATTGTTAAATGAAGTCACAGGACTGGTCGAATGGCCTTCTGCCTTATTAGGATCGTTTGATGTTGATTTTTTAAACTTACCAAGCAGCGTCTTAATCACCGCCATGCAAAATCACCAACGTTATTTTCCTATTCTAGATAAAAACAATCAGCTTCTGCCGCAATTTGTTGTCATCAGCAACATTAAAAGTCGCGACGAACAGCACACCATTCATGGTTATGAACGCGTACTGCGTGCCCGACTCAAGGATGCTGATTTCTTTTACAGAGAAGATCAAAAGCTCAGCCTTGAGGAACGACTCACGCCACTCAAAGGAGTGGTTTTTCAAGAAAAATTGGGATCGTTGTTCGATAAAGCAGAGCGCATCAGCACGCTTTCTGCACATATTGCTTCTGTAAGTAAAATAAATGATAAACAAGCGGCACGTGCCGCGCTGCTTTGTAAAACCGACCTCACAACTAGCATGGTCAATGAATTTCCAGAACTACAAGGCATCATGGGCGGCCAATATGCTCGCCTTAATGGCGAATTACCGGAAATCGCGCAGGCAATTGAAGAACACTATTATCCACGATTTGCTGGCGATATATTGCCCGCGCATGAAATGGGGAAAATAATAGGAATCGCTGATCGCATCGATTCCCTAGTTGGCACCATAGGCATGAATCGTCTTCCAACGGGCGATAAAGACCCATACGGATTGAGACGGACTGCATTGGGATTGCTGCGCATTCTCATTGAACAGAAAATAGATCTTGATTTGGAAGACATGCTAAAATTTTCAGCAGCATCCTATGCTTCGTTATTGATCAACAAAACAGTCGTACAAGCTGTGTTTGATTTTATACGTGAACGTTTGCGTCACTGGTATCTTGAGCAAGGCATTACAAACGATATCTTTATGTCCGTCATCGCACGTGAATCAACACATTTTCAAGACATCAATCAACGCATTCAAGCGGTCCAGCAATTTATGCGACTGAATGAAGCAAAAGAATTAAGCGCAGCAAATAAACGCATCAGCCACCTCTTAAACCAACAAAAACAGGCTATGACTGCATCCACCATCAATCCTCTTTATTTTGAGAATGACGCTGAGAGAGATTTAGCTGAGCAATTAAAAATAAAAAGCTCAATCGTTCTAAAATTATATGCCAAAAAACAATATGATCAAATTTTGCTGCAATTAGCAGAGCTCAATCAACCCATCAATCACTTTTTTGATCAGGTCATGGTCATGACGGACGATCCGCTAAAACGCGAAAATCGTTTATTGTTGCTAGCACAATTACGAGAGTTATTTTTACAAGTCGCAGATATCGCCTTATTGCAAGGGTAGCGGCCACGCACAAAACATTCCTACTACTTGCGCAGACGTGACACAAGTATATACTAACGAAAACAGCAATTCCCGCTAACTAGTTGCCTTGGGTGTTATGTAGCAAGAAGTCAAGCGCAGGAGGCCTGCGGCCGACGAGCCATTGTGCGGAATAACACCCAAGGCAACTAGTTAGCGGGAATTGCTGTAACGAAAATGATATCACTGCTATTTTAAGGAGACTGTTTGTGCAGTACAAAAATATACTTCGCTCTACGCTGGTAGGACTTGCTGTTTTGTTACCCACAACATTCACCTGGGCTATGCAATCTCTTCCATATGGTTGGTATTTTGAAGCCGATGTGGGGTCCGCCACGCTCAACAATCAAGATACACCGAACAATGTCAGCGTCAGTGGATCGGGTCTTGGCGCCAATGCTAATGTCGGATACAAATTTATGCCGTTCTTAGGCATAGAAATAGGTTATACGCGCTATCCAAATGGGCCGTGGAAAATTTCTTCAAGTGACACAAAAATCGGCAACTCAACTTACTATTCCTACGATGCGGCCGCAAAAGGCATTGTCCCGATTATTGATTCTGGGCTTGAAGCGTTTGCTAAAGTTGGGGTAGGCCACATCGTTTCCCACTTATCTATCACAGATTCTACATCTGCAAATTCAGTTAGCGTTGGCGGCTCAAGCCATAGCGCAACGGGCCTCTTTACTGGCCTTGGTCTGCAATATTATCTGATGCCAGAAATTGCCTTCCTCGCGGAGTGGACGCGCATGCAAGGTAGCAGTAGTACCGGCAACGAACAATTAATCTCCGGCGGTATCTCAGTCCTCATGAGCTAACCTAGAAGGTTTTTCATCCATTGACTGATATCTAATATTTCTTTATCTGATACCGTATGCGGCATGCTTTCATAAGCGTGCCAAGAAACAGAGTATCCTGCTTTCAAAAGCGCTTCATATGTCATTTCGCCTAATGTGTAGACAACAACAGAATCTGCTTTTCCATGCGCTAAAAAAATGGGTGCGGAACGATTAACAGCACTCGCTGTTTCAAATACCTCGCGTGCCATGGGTAAAAAACCCGAAAGTGCAATCACACCGCCTAACTGCTTTTTAAAAGTCAGTCCTGCCACAAGCGCCATTGCAGCGCCTTGCGAAAAACCACCTAACAAAATTCGGTGGGATGGCACGCCTCTTGCAATCTCTGTATCTACAAGCTGATTAATAAAATCACATGAACGCAGAATGCCTGCTACATCAATTTTTGATTCTGCTGAGAGCCCATAAACATCAAACCAAGCCCGCATTGTGTATCCTTGATTGAGCGTAACGGGCATCATCGGTGCATTTGGAAAAACAAATCGCATGTCCATTTCTGGTGGCAACTTAAGCGCATCTGGAAGCGATACAAAGTCATCGCCGCTTGCACCCAGTCCATGTAACCAAATAATTGTATGTTTGCTCATAATTGTTTAAAATCCTCATTTTCCTCAGCGGGCGCAAAAAATCATATGCAATATAATAAGCTCGGTCAAGCGGGCATTAAAATCAGAGAAATTTCTTACGGCTCGTGAATTACCTTTGGCAAACAAATAAATTTAAATGAAATTTCAACAGAGTTCCTCATGATCATACTCGGCCTCGGATCAAACATCGGCGATAAGCTTTCCTATTTACGACGAGCTTTGCAACACATCAGAGTCATTCCAGGCGTCACAGTGATACGCGTAGCGCCTCTCTATGTCTCAGAGGCTTTACTACCCGATCATGCGCCAGATCACTGGAATATGGCCTACATCAACACAGCGATTGCAATTGAGACATCCCTCGCACCTGCTGAATTACTGGGGCAGCTAAAACGCATTGAAATTCATCTGGGTAGAAATCAAAATAAAGAACGTTGGTCGCCGCGTATGATTGATATTGATATTTTGGCGTGGGATGAGCTACAAATAACGAGCGATCATTTAACCATTCCACAAAAAGAGCTGTTCAATCGTCCTTTTGCATTGTGGCCATTAGCTGACATTGCGCCTTTTTTCATATGGCAAGGCAAAACAGCAGCAGAGCATGTGGAAAAATGGGGCTCTCGTTTCTCAAAAAATGCGCCTCTACAAACGCACCAAATTTATCACCGAATCGATACCCCAGAGCTCATCGGTACAATTAACGTTACCCCAGATTCTTTTTCTGATGGCGGCAAGTATCTCAATACTGAGTATGCTATCGCACAAGCAAAACAGCTCATTTTAGATGGCGCATCCATATTAGATTTTGGTGCAGAATCTACCAGCCCCACTGCAGAACCAATCGATTCGCAAACAGAATGGGCGCGATTAGAACCTATTCTTCATGAGATATACCTTATCAAAAAATCATTTTCTTTGATGCCAAAGATTAGCGTAGATACACGACACGCAGATGTTGCAGAAAAAGCCCTACATTACGGTGTCGATTGGATCAACGATGTTTCTGGTTTAGATGATCTGCGGATGCAAGACATCATTGTACAATCTCAATGTGATTTTGTTGTCATGCACCACTTAAATATTCCGGAACGACGAAACTGTGTTTTACCGCGTCATGAAGATGTGATTCGTTTAGTTTATGAATGGGGCGAAAATCGACTTAATGAATTAGAAAAACGAGGAATTGCGCGTCACAGAATCATCTTTGATCCCGGTGTTGGATTTGGCAAAATGGCAGAACAATCGTTCGCTGTGATTAGAGAAATAGAGCATTTTTCAAAATTAGGGGTGCGCTTATTGGTTGGACACTCTAGAAAAAGCTATCTTTCTCTTTTAACAGAGAAAAAATATTCAGAAAGAGATATTGAAACAACGGCGCTTTCTATTTATTTGTCTAGGAAGCCAGTTGATTATTTACGCCTACATCAAATTGAAATGTGTTCACGTGCTTTTAAAGCTTCAGCGACAGTATGGAATGATCCAAATATCACGACACAATCATCCGGTTTAACAAGTTGCGCCAATGATTGTAGCGCCGCATCAACTGAAGATTCAACTGTCACGGCTTGAATCTGATTCGCACTAAAAGCCGCCTCTAAACGTTCTTTGCTCGCAGCCCGATTGGTAAATAAAGGTGCAACATACCAATGATCAATCTTATTTTTAATCACTTGAATGCTGCTATCGATATCTTTATCGGCAAGCATAGAAAAGAGAGCGTACGTCTTGCTAACCGTTCTATCTGTCTTAATTGGGATGGTAGCGCATAATTTCTTTACGAGTAAGAAAATAGCGGCTGGGTTATGCGCAACATCATAAATAATGGTCACTCGTCCCGGAATGACTTCACAGCGTCCGATGAGTGCCACGTCATTTAATCCACTTCTAATTGAATTTTCATCAACAGGCAATATGGATTGCAATAAAGTAATCGCCGCGAGAGCCGTTGACATATTCTGTAAATAAAGCGAGGTAAGTGGTAAATTGCGATAGTTGGTTGTACCAAATTGCCAGGTCCAATGGTTTCCAGTTTCATAATAAGTAAAATGATTATTCTGACAATATAGTGGTGCATTCAGTTGATTCGCATAATCCACAAGTGAGTTAGGTGGATCCGTATCACCGCAAATAGCAGGTTGATTAGAACGGAAAATACCCGCTTTCTCGAAAGCGATTTTTTCACGCGTATCGCCTAAGCGATCCGTATGATCAAGCGCAATACTTGTCACAATAGAAACATCTGCATCAATTATATTCACAGCATCCAAACGACCGCCCAAACCCACCTCTAAAATTAATACATCAAGCGAGTTGTTTTTAAAAATTAACAAAACGGCTAATGTATTAAATTCAAAAATAGTTAAGGTGATATCGCCTCTTGCCTGGTTAATTTTTTCAAATGCCGAGCAAAATTCGCTATCGTTTGCTAATTGCCCACAAACACGCACTTGTTCATTATGTTTCATTAGAAATGGGGTTGTAAAAGCACCTACTCGATAATTGGCTTTCTGATAAATGGCTTCTAACCCTTTCACAGTGGAACCTTTGCCGTTTGTTCCGCCTACTATAATGGTGGGGCAATTCGATGTGAGTAAATCCAATCGTCTAGCAACCTCTTTTACCCGACCAAGGCCTAGATCAATTTCTTTGTTGTGAAGGGTATAGAGATAGCCCAACCAATCTTCTAACGTATTTAATTGCATAAACTAATTACCCTTACCAACATCATCTCAAGAAACGTATCAGACGTTCTCTCATTTTATAGGAAAAGCTTTAAAAGAGGTATTTTCCCTACAACTATGTGTATCAAAAGCTAATAAGCTGTTATTAACCTATTAATAATAAAACTTAATTTTTTTCAACAGACTTATCCACAGAAAATGGGTTTAAAATACAGAATCTTTCCACAAGTTGTTATTATTATAACTTAATGATTTAATTAAATTAAATCAATTAATACACAATTAATACCCCCTATAGTAAATAAAATAAAAAATATAAAAATATATAATATTAATTAATAATTTATAAATAATTTCATATTTCATACACATGATCATCCTGGGGGTGTTTTTTACACCGAAGGATGACAATGCATAGAGTGAATGATATAAAAAGATTAAAGTAAACACGGAAGCATTTATATTTAGGAATAATCTCATGAGATTTCTTACTAAGAGTCTGTTGTTTTTTTATACAATTATATTAATTGGTTTTAATTCATCATTTTATTTATATTGCACATAAAAATGTAAATGGAATTTTAAATCGTGTGGTTTTATGATATGTTATATTTTATTCAGATTTGGTTGTTACCGCCAAATATCAATTTATTATTAGCCGTAAGCGGATTTTTTTTTCTACGCTACTATAAACGATTTGGTAAATGTTTAATGACTATCTCTTTTTTGAGTTTATGGTTATTAAGCACCCCTATCATTGCTCAATTTTTAATTGATCGATTACAGTATCAATATCCTTTGTTACAAACAGACCAATTTCCAAAACAAAAAGCTTCCTGTGCAATTATAGTTCTAGGAGGAGGTAAAGGAATTTCTCCCGAATATAGAAGTGGCCATATTCTTAGTGATGCCACACAATTTAGATTGCATTATGCTGCTTATCTATACAACAAAACACATCTGCCGATTATTGTATCGGGAGGTAATTTAGATAAATTTTCTCCCACTGAGGCTGATTTAATGCTTCAGGAGCTGAGAGATTATTTCAAAATACCTACCGCATGGAAAGAAGATAAAAGCACTACAACAAAAGATGAAGGTAATTTAATGGTGCCTATCTTGCAAAGCAATAGAATTGATGTGGCATATTTAGTAACGAATGCCTGGCATATTCCACGTGCTATGTATACTTTTAATTCGTCTTTTCATAACACTAATACTAAAATTATAGCGGCCCCTATGGGATATATTATATTACAGCCTAACCAATATTTTTTAAATTATTTACCTTCATTAGAGGGGTTAAGTACCAGTAATATTGCCATTCATGAATATATTGGAATGTTGTCATATTATCTTAGTAACATTGTTAATAAAC
>MGYE01000065.1:0-52308 GCA_001801625.1 Gammaproteobacteria bacterium RIFCSPHIGHO2_12_FULL_42_10 | reverse complement strand
TTGACTTGTGCTACATAATACCCAAGACAACCAGTTAGCGGGAATTGCTGATAAACAGCGAATACAATTGTTTTAATTTTATCTTATCAATTGATAAAGTTGAGACCATAAAAAATAGATATAGGGTGTATATAATGATCGCAGTAACAAAAAGTTATTTACCTAATAAAGAAAAACTATTTCGTTACATAGATCAAATTTATGCTTCTTGTCAGTTAACAAATAATGGGCCGCTCGTTCAAGCATTGGAAGAAAAACTAGCTAAACACCTGGAAGTACGTAATCTTATATTGGTAGCGAATGGTACTTTAGCGCTTCAGGTGGTGTATAAAGCTATGAATTTGCAAGGCAGTGTTGTCACCACACCATTTAGTTTTCCCGCAACGACTAGTTCCTTGGTTTGGGAATTCATCAAACCTATTTTTGCAGACATTGATCAGAGAAGTTGGAATATTAATCCTAAGGAAATAGAAAAACTCATTCAACCTAATACTTCAGCTATTGTTGCTACACATATATTTAGCAACCCTTGTGAAGTTGAAGCTATTCAAAAAATTGCTGAGCATTATCATTTAAAAGTTATTTATGATGGCGCTCATACCTTTGGTGTGCGCTATCAAGGCGAGTCAGTTTTAAAGTGGGGAGATGCAACGACGCTTAGTTTTCATGCTACAAAACTTTTTCATACCGTTGAAGGCGGCGCTATTATTACTAACGATGATGCGCTTGCTGAAAAAATTAGGCTGATGATTAATTTTGGCATCGCAGGCCCAGAAAAAATTATTGATCTTGGTATAAACGCCAAGTTAAATGAGTTTCAAGCTGCAATAGGCTTATGCATTTTAGATGAAATAAATCACATCAACCAAGAAAGAAAAAAAGTTTGGCATTGTTATTATGAAGAACTAAAAAACACTTGTATTTTTCAAATGAGAAATGAATTTAGTACAAACAATTATAGTTACTTTCCAATACTTTTTGAGAATGAAAACAAGATGAAAGAAATTCAAAAAAAATTGAATGACCAATCCATTTTTCCAAGACGATATTTTTATCCTTCTTTAGATGAATTGCCCTATATCAAACAAGAGAGAAAAATGATGATTGCAAGAGATGTAGCAAGTAGAGTTTTATGTTTGCCTTTATATCCGGGCTTAGCATTGGATGTGATAAAAGAAATATCTCATATGATTAAAAATGAATATGTATTAGCTTATTAATATAATAAATGGATTGAATAGAATGGATATAAAAGGAGAAAAATGTCATTCGTATGGAGCTAAATCGATAGCGATAATGCAACCTTATTTTTTCCCTTATATTGGTTATTTTCAACTTCTAAAAGCAGTTGATTTTTTCATCATTTATGATGATGTAAATTATATCAATAAAGGCTACATTAATAGAAATTCTATATTGGTAAATATGCAAGCTCATAAAATTACACTCGCCTTGTTAGGCGCGAGTCAAAATAAATTAATTAATGAGATTGAAATTGGCGATAATGCATCTAAAATTTTAAAAACCATTGAACTGGCATATAAAAATGCGCCATTTTTTAGTGAAGTATTTCCAATACTAAATAATATATTCATGAATAAGGAAAAAAATCTAGCCAAATTTATTGGTAATTCATTACGGGTTATCGCCAGCAGTCTTGGCTTACACACAAATATTTTATACTCAAGCGAAATAGAAAAAAATAATACGCTTTCAGCACAATATAAAATTATAGAAATATGTAAAAAATTAGGGATTAGCATCTATATTAATGCAATTGGCGGACAACAACTTTATGATCCGACTGCTTTTAAAAATCAAAATATAGATTTATTTTTTATAAAATCCAAACCACAACAGTATAAGCAGTTTAAAAATACATTTGTACCCGATTTATCGATGATAGATATCATGATGTTTAATGAAAAGCCGTATATCTTAAATATGCTAGAACAATACGAATTGTTTTAAGGCTAGTGAAATATCCGGGCTAGCTATAAATTTCATCAAGATGAATTTTTTGTGGGAAATTAGGTTGAAGTAATTCGCGCTGTATCACACGTTTTTGCGCGCTAGGATAAGCGCGTTCAATGAAAGTTTTTTCACTCGCATTTTCATAACGAGAACTGCACGCTATACGCAAACGCTGATCGCCACGTAAGCCGCTCCGATGTAATGTAAAATTTGACATAAATAATACGTCGCCGAATTTTACTTCCATGGGGACGAAATTTTTTTCTTCGTAAAATTTTGGATCGACTTCATAAATATGTTCTGCTATTTTGCCAGGATATAGACCATCAGTATGGCTCTCAGGAATGAGTTCTACCGGAAAATTATTTATATCGACATCCATAAATGGAAACCACACAGTAATTGTGTCAAGGCCACTTTGTAATGCTGGCCAATCTTGGTGTACGCCCACTCCGTGGTAGCCGCCTGTAATTTTTAAATCGTTAGCCATGATATGCAATACAGGAGTCGTTTGAAAAACGGGCAAGGTGATGCCTAATTTGTTTGTTATTGATACAATATTTTCATTCATGATCAATGCTTGTAAAGAGAACAATTTTGCCCATAATTTTAACGCTTGCACATAAACAAATTGATTTTTTTCGTAAAGCTCGCGCATATGATGATGAATGATTTTTTGCGAATCAGTAGCTTGTTCAGCGCAACCCAAATAATTCAGTTGTTGAACCAGGATAATATCCATTTCATAGAGGGTATTTTTCAGGGCTTTACTAGGAAGAATATGATGGGCTATGTAATAGCCGTTATTCTTGTATTGCTCGGCAGCAGTTGATAACATAATTTACCATAAGTTTTACGTTAATCCCTTTTACCTCTAAAGCGGATCAATTTAGTATAGTGCTGGAATATCGAAATGTCATGGAAAAAAAAGGGACGCATTTTTCAACCTAATGGCGAGTTTGGATGGATGACAAGCCATGCGCAAGTACCTACAATTCATGTGATGGAAGACCGGTTTCGAGTATTTTTTTCAACCAGAAACTCAAATGGAAAAAGTTTAACAGCATGTGTTGATTTAGATAAAGATGATCCAAAAAAAATGAAACATCTCTATGAAGAGCCCGTATTAGGTTTTGGGAAACCGGGCACCTTTGATGATGAAGGAGTTATGCCAAGCTACGTAGTTAAACACCATCACCAGTTATTATTGTATTACAGTGGCTGGAATCAACGCGTGAGCGTTCCTTATCATAATGCAATGGGTTTGGCGGTGAGCGATGATGACGGTGTTAGTTTTAGAAGGATGTATGATGGCCCCATTATGGATAGAACAGTAACAGAACCATACCTTGCAGTCACCCCATCTGTGCTAAAAGAAAATAATGGATGGAAAATGTGGTATGTCTCAGGAACAGCATGGAAGTTAGTGGACCAAAAATACGAACCGATTTATGTCATTAAATATGCGCATTCTCAAGATGGCATTGTATGGCAACGTTCTAACATCACTTGTATTTTACAGCATGATGAGCATGAGGCTTTTTCTCATCCAAACGTATTAAAAATGGATGATATCTATCATATGTGGTATTGCTATCGCGATAGTTATGATTATCGGGATGGTCGAGGCAGCTATCGCCTTGGTTATGCGCGGTCAATAGATGGCATCAAGTGGCAACGTAAAGATGATGAGATTGGCATAGTGTTTTCACCCGAAGGCTGGGACAGCAGTATGATGTGTTATCCCTATGTGGTAAAAGATAACGATAAGCTCATCATGTTTTATAATGGGAATGGGTTTGGTAAAAGTGGTTTTGGATATGCAATATACGAATAATTTTTATCTGGGAAAGTTCCATGAAAACGAAATCTAGAGAAACTCAAGAAATTGTTTATGAAAGTGAAACAACCGCTAATAAGACCCAGCAATATGCCAGAAAAAATTTAGAAGAGTTATTTGTTTCTACGCCACTACCATTATCAGATTTGCTGTTTAATTTGGGATTATTTACTCGCAGTTCCCTGCTGGTCAAATACATTGTCATGCATGAAGTATACCAACGATTTGTTAATCTTCCAGGATTGATCGTAGAGTTTGGAACATGGTGGGGGCAAAATTTGGTATTGTTAGAAAATCTACGAGCTATTCATGAGCCATTTAATAAACAACGGCATATTATTGGTTTCGATACATTTACAGGGTATACCCCCTCCTCTTCTCCAAAAGATAAACTGAGTCTTGCCTGGCAAGAGCAATCTTATGCAACGGGCGAATGTTATAAATCCACGTTAGAAAAACTTCTAAAAGCACATGAAGAATGCAATGTGCTGGGTCATCTACACGGGATGCATCAGCTGATCGCAGGTGATATCACAGTGACAGCGCCTGCTTATTTTGCAGAACATCAGCATAGTTTAGTTGCATTTTCTTATTTTGATATTGGATTGTATGAACCGACGAAGGCTGCAATGCTTGCAATTAAACCACATTTGATGCCAGGCAGCATTCTATTGCTAGATGAATTAACTTGGTCTGATGCGCCGGGTGAAGCTTTAGCATTCAAAGAGGTTTTTCAAGACACACAACATACGATAGAAAAATGCAAATATTATCCCTCTAAATCAATTGTAACAATTCATGGATGAGTATGATTTCTTTAGACGAGTTTAATCAGCATATGCAAGAAAAAGGTTGGTTTATCTTTCATGAGATTGTTTCAATGGAACTAGTGAATCGTATGTTAAATGATTTACAGTTTGCTTATCAAACTTGTCGAAAGATACAGCTTAGTAATAATATTCCGGAAAATAACGAAGGAACATTGCATCATTTAGTTGAACTTGGCGAGAGTTTTATAGATTATTTAGTTTTTTCTGAGCAACTAAACCCTTATTTACAAAGTTATTTTTGCAGTAAATACATTCTCAATTCATTCGGTGGTAATATTAATAAGAAAGGGATTTCTTCTTATGCAAGCATGATCCATCGCGATATCCGTTCTTATTCTGCACATATACCACTATTGCTTAATACATTGGTAATGCTGGATGATTTTATTCCTAATAATGGCGCAACTTATTTGATGAGTGGCTCGCACCGTACCCATCCTGCCTTACCTTCGGAACAAGAATTTTCGTCTGTTGCAGAACAAGCTATTGCAAAAGCAGGTAGCGTATTAGTTTTTAATTCCAATCTATGGCATTGTGCTGGAAAAAATACAACAGACTTGCCGCGTCGTTCGATAACGCCCATGTATTGCAGACCATTCATCAAGCAACAATATGATTATTCGCGTGCATTAGGTTATGACAAGGTGGAGCAATATTCTGATTGGTTGAAGCAAACCCTGGGTTATCGTGCGCGCGTACCCACGAGTTTAAGTGAATGGTATCAACCTAAAGAAAAAAGAATGTATCAATCTGATCAAGGTTAAATATGAGAAATTTCAATTCAGAATATCAGGACACCGAAGATCGTCTCTATGCCTATAATTTTGATTACATCATGCATCATTATATGCTGAAATCATTTCAGCCCTGGATAAAACCAGGAAAGGCCCTTGAGATGGGATGTTACCAAGGCGAATTTACGCGTTTACTTTCAGAACAATATCAAGATATTACTGTGATGGAAGGTTCTTCGAAACTCATTCAGGAAACAAAAAATAACCTTGCTAACGCAAATATAAAATACATTCATAATACATTTGAATCAGCAAGCATTGCCGAAAAATTTGATGCGATTTTTTTAATTCATACATTAGAACATTTGGATGATAGTGTGGCTGTATTAAAAAAAATTAACTCTTGGTTATCTGAACGAGGCATTTTATTTTTAGTCGTGCCTAATGCTTATGCCGCGTCTAGACAGCTTGCGGTTAAAATGGATCTTATCTCTTTTAATAATGCAGTCTCGGAGGGTGAGTGGGCACATGGTCACCGTAGAACATACAGTTTTGACATATTAGAGCGGGATGCAAAAATTGCAAATTTAAATATTATCAGTCGTGGAGGTATTTTTTTTAAGGCGGTCTCTAACCGTCAGCTGGATTTAATGATGAAACATGAAATCATTAATCATCAATATCTGGACGCTTGCTATGTATTGGGTCAACAGTACCCAGAATTATGTGCTAGTATTTTTTTGATTTGTAGTAAAGGCAAGACTATCAGTGAATAAAACCAAGAAGCTCATCATTTTTGGCGACAAATCTTATGCTGAGATTGTCTATGAATATTTTACTCATGACTCTGAATATGAAGTAGTTGCTTTCACGGTAGAACAAGAATATTTAACAAAAAATACCTTCTGTCACTTGCCCGTTGTTCCATTTGAATCTATTAACACTTTATATTCACCCACTGATTTTTCTATGCATGTTGCGATTGTATACGGCAAGCTCAATCGTATTCGGGAAAATATTTGTAAAAAAGCAAAAGACAAAGGCTATCAATTGGTAACGTACGTTAGTTCCCGAGCATTTGTTTGGCATAATGCAAGAATAGGCGAGAATTGTTTTGTATTTGAGAATAATACGATTCAACCATTTGTTGAGATAAAAAATAATGTCGTATTGTGGAGTGGAAATCATATTGGACATGGTTCGATTATTGAGAATAATTGTTTTGTTTCATCGCATGTTGTTGTATCTGGATTTTGCCATATCAGCTCTAATTGTTTTTTGGGAGTCAACAGTACCATCGGTAATCATGTTACGGTGGGCGCAAATACCTGGGTCAGTCCAGGTGCTATTATGACTCGAGATGTCCCTGAAAATTCGCTTGTCAAAGGTGTGCGTTCAAAAAGCGCACCACTTAATGAAGAACTGTTATTTAGGACTTTAGCAAACTATGCTGAATAGCGATTTGAGCAAACTCAACACTAGAAGAATGCGTCCATGAGTTTAAAAAAAAATACTATTGCTAATTATTGTGGTCGCATTTATAGCATTTTAATTGGCATTATTATTCTTCCCTTTTATCTACGTTACCTTGGCTCAGCAGCGTTCGGTTTAATTAGTTTATATACAGTCATGCAAGCTTGGTTAACCGTGCTTGATATGGGTTTAACACCAGCACTTTCTCGAGAAGTAGCTTATTGTCATAATCGAGACAACGGTTATTTTGAGATTAGACAACTACTGCGTAGCTTAGAAATCATTTTTTTTGTTATTAATATAGCGATTGTGCTAGGTATATTTTTCAGCAGCCACTGGATGGCGCATCATTGGCTAAAAGTAGAAAATTTAGCCTACTCAGAGGTTAGTTACTGCATCGCTATAATTGGACTAATGATTAGTTTGCGTTGGTTTGCTGATCTTTATCGTGCTGGTATTTTAGGTATTGAACAACAAGTCTGGCTCAATGGCGCAAGTATAGTTATTACCACCTTACAGTATGTGGGCGGATATGCATTGTTACGCTGGGTCACACGAGTCCCCAGTCATTTTTTTGAGTATCAGTTGCTTGTATCTGCAATTGAGCTATTTGTTTTAGGGATAAAGCTATATAAAATTCTTCCCATTTCCTCAAATCATTTTTTGAGTTTTAACATCTCATGGAAGTCAGTTAGAAAAATTTTTCCTTTTGCTGGCGGCATTTTTTACTCCGCTCTTATTTGGACGCTGTTTACCCAATTAGATAAGTTGGCGCTTTCACATGTTTTATCTTTATCAATCTATGGTTACTTTGCTTTGGTCACTGTTGTTTCGGGAGGGATATTGCAATTTGTAGCACCCATTAGCCAGACAATTTTGCCAAGGATGACCTCTCTATTATCTCAGGGAAATAAGCTAGAAATGCTGCAACTTTATCGCCATGCAACGCAAGTTGTCTCAGTGATTATGTTGCCATTAGCCGGAGTAACAGCGTTTTATGGTACTGAAATAATGTATATTTGGACTGGGAATAGACTAGCAGCAGACTGGGCTGGCCCCATTCTTTTTTGGTATGCGCTAGGAAATGGTATTTTATCAATTTCGTCTTTTCAGTATTATTTGCAGTTTGCTCATGGGGATTTAAGATTGCATGTTATATTTAATACGGTATTTGCGATGTTGGCTATTCCGCTTATTCTATTTTCAGCGTATCACTATGGCGCATTGGGAACGGCTATCGCTTGGTTTTTAATTCAATTCATATCTTTTTTCATTTGGCCACCCATTATACACCGTAAATATGCACCAGGTATTCATTATGAGTGGCTTGCTAAAGATATTCTGCCTACATTGATTGCTGTTGTTACAATGCTAGCATGTATAAGAATGATACCAATCAATTTTGGATTGATGAGTAGGTGCGAAAGCTTTACAATTCTCGTTGGACTTACCATGTTTATATTGATAGGCAGCGTCATCACTTCAAGTACGTGCCGCCACTTATTAGCAACACTCATTTGTGGCCAAAGGAAGATCACGGCATGATAGAAAGGTCAGAAGTTCACATTATGGAAAACTGGAGACACCGAGAGTCTCCATTAGTCAGTGTAGTATGCATAACATATAATCATGAGCGGTATATTGCAGATGCAATAGAAAGTTTTTTGAAGCAAGAAACCCATTTTCCTTTTGAAATTATTATTCATGATGATGCTTCTACAGATGGGACAACCGAAATTATCAGAAATTATGCTAAAAAATACCCAAGTATTATCAGGCCAATTTTTCAAAAAGAAAATCAATTTTCACAACACAGAAAAAACACCTTACAAATAGCAATTTCATATGCGAGAGCGGAGTATATTGCTTGTTGTGAGGGTGATGATTATTGGATCGATTCAGGTAAACTTAAAATACAAATGTCAGAGATGCAAAAATATCCAGAATGTGACATTAGCTTCCACCCCGTAATACGCAAATGCAATAATGGAAAAAAACGAGACAAAATTCTTTCAAAACACAGTTCACATAATAAGATTTTTTCAGTAAGAGAGGTTGTTTTAGGCGAAGGAGGATTCTGCCAAACGGCATCTCTTATTGTTAAAATTGATATATTTAAATCTATTCCGGACTGGTTTTTTGATGTACCAATTGGCGATTATTTTTTACAAATATTAGCGTCACTTAAAGGGGGAGCGCTTTATATTAATAAAGCCATGTCAGTTTATAGAGCTGGCTCTTTTGGGTCATGGTCAGAAAGAATGTCTAAAGATGAACATTATGCCCATGACTACCTTGTGAGGATTTTAAAGTCACTCGATGATGTTAATTTTCATACCAATAATAAATATTCCAAAGAATTTAATATTATTAAAAGGAAAGTTTGTTTTTGGATGTGTAGAAATCCTTTGCTGTCTTTTGAAAAAAGGAATCAGATTTTTTCTGAAAATAAAAAGACATTCAATTCCATAAATAAGATAATGTGGCATTTTTTTTATAAAAATA
The DNA here is from genome assembly GCA_001801625.1 of Gammaproteobacteria bacterium RIFCSPHIGHO2_12_FULL_42_10. GTDB lineage: Bacteria > Pseudomonadota > Gammaproteobacteria > DSM-16500 > DSM-16500 > Aquicella. Next base: position 42,952 of record MGYE01000065.1, on the reverse strand, counting down.
AAGGAATGTGTAGATTAATTTTCACCATGAGAAATTATATTTTTGATCGCTAATAATCTTTACATGGCTACAATGTCACTCCAACGAATAGCATTGTAACCATCCTTATTGATGCGTTGCGCAAGAGACGTCTGAATGGCAGGATTGGTACCAATGATAATGCCATCAGGACGCCATGATTTTAAGCTTTCAAAAGAATATATTGGTTTTCCATAAAATGTTTTATCAGAATTGCCATCAATAATACAAGCTTGTACTGTATTCCAAATCTGAGGTGCATAACCAGCAAGCATACATGCCCATCCACCTGTACCGAAACAAAATAATCGTTTAATATTCTTCAGTTTAGATTGTAATATTGAATCTAGCTTTTCAAAATTATAAAAATAATCTTGACGCGCTTTAAATAGCTTGATTCGATTTTCTTCATTTAAATAAAATGGCATTGGAATCAATCGTGCGTCTTGCGTCTCTGTGTTCTGCGCAAGTCGACAGACTAGCAGTTGATTATGTTCATCATCTAAGTTCTCAGACCCACCAGGACACAATGTGTTTTTAGTTGGAATGAGTCCGGATTTACGAGCTATTATTTCGAGGTGGTAAGGTGTCATTGAGTAATGATGGTCGGCACGCATCATCTCAAGGTTGGGCATACAAGCATTGGGACAGGATAGGATTAGAAAACCGTCTGTAGTGAGCATCTTTTTTAGCTCTAAGAGAAACTCAATTGGATTTTGCGTGTGTTCGATTACATGCACTGCATAAATAACATCATATTTTTGACTTGCAATATTAGGCGGTACACTAACGCCAATCATTCCTTGGTGCACATTAAAGCCGCAACGTTTTGCTTCTTCAACTGCTGCAACAACTGGTTCTATTCCAATACACATCGCATTGGTCCATATTGATTGCACGGCATTTAAGGTGGCGCCATTACCGCAACCGACTTCAAGCACTCTTCTGGGTTGGTAGGGTGCAACTGATCCAGTAAAAGCATTAGAGAGTGCCGCGTATCTGCTAGCGACAAATTGTTCTGCATTAGGTCGATTGTTATAGATGTCATATTTTTCTGTATAGAGAGTAGCCAATGTATTGGTATCAGGTAATTGTGCGGACTGTACTAACCCACACTGATAGCATTGTGCTTTTGTGAGTGGTTGATTTAATATTGCACCGTCTGAACGCACAGAGCGCATTGAATGACCGATAGGCCACGTTAACCATCGAGTGCTATTACACACAATACAGTGATGTTGAATATTGTTCTCTAGAGTAATTTTATTCATGACAAATCCTTCGTTTGCTATATGCAAAAATGATGGCTACAAGTTCAATAACCTCAATCAATCTTACAATGTTTTGTATTGAAGCGTAATATATACCCATCTGTTTAAATGAGTAGGCGAACTTCTCAATGAAATAGCTTGTTTATGCAGGCAATAATGGGCAGATAGGCTCTTTTTTTAGTGGAATATTTGAGAAATCGTGGCTATATTGTTTACGAGTTGGTGCGCTCATCAGAAAAAGCAAAAGATAGCAAATATTACCAATTTTTTGATTTAGCCCAACCTCAAAAAATACCTTCATTGAAGGGAGTTGATGTGTTATTTGGACGATTTAGCACAATTAATGTATATGCTTTCATTGAAGCAACTTAAAACTAGTCGTCCAGTTATTGCAGCAGCAAACGTTATTTTTTATTAAGTTGAATACTGACAGGATGTTGTCATGGAAGGGATGCGAAAGAGGGATGCTTCAAAAAAATGGCTGTATGAAACGCCTTATGTACTATTAGCAATATTAATTATTTTTTTTCTGACTACACATTCTCCTAATTATACGCATTATGATGCTCCTAGCTATATTCTCTTTGATCCGATTCGACCTCCTTTATATCCTTTTTTTATTTGGTTATTCCATTGGGCGGGTTCCTATCAATATACCTTCATCATGTGGATTCATGCTATAGTGACTTTTTTCGCTTTGCTTTATGCTAGATTCTGGTTAAAAAAATATTTGAAGATATCTGATTTTTTAATATTTACAATGTGCGTCATTGTTACTTTAACAATATTATTTCATTTTCAATTATTATTAATTGGTGCAGAAGGGCTGTCATTTCCATTGTTTATTGTGACATTCTTTTTATTTATCGAATGTTTTAAAGAATTCAGCTTGAAAAAACTTACTTATTTGGCCTTGTGGGTCAGTCTTATCATATTGACGCGATTACAATTCTATTATTTTTACGGCATTTTTATAATTTTATGCGCATGGTATCTTTATAAACGCGTATCAATTAAACCATTAAGTATCGGCGTTGCTATTTTGCTAATATCTATTTTGACAACATGTATTATCGACAGAAGTTATCATTATTTTAAACATGGTTTTTTTGTGGGCGCGCCTGCAACCGGGAAGTTATTGGTTGTGCAGCCGCTTTTTTTGGCGGGACGTGGTGACGTTACTCATTATTTTAAAAATTTAAAGCAAAGACAATATGCTCATGAAATGCTTGTTAAAGTGAATGAGCAACACTTAAATCAGGATGCTAATTTATTGAATGCTACAAAGCCATCATATTACGAGTTGGCTTATGAATCATATAATAGAAATTATATTGCAATTTTTCACATAGTCTCTCAAGTATTGGCTCCAGTAACACCAACTGAATCAAGTAAAATTGCACAAGATATTACGAATACCCTTATGTCACATGAACCTAAAAAGAATCTGCTTTTTTTCTTATGGAAGTTTATTCAATTTATTGGAGGCATTTCTCTTTTTCTGTTTTTTTTAATAATTACATCTGCGTTTTTCGCTAAAATAGTCCTCAATAGAAATTGGAATCCAGATTATGCGCAAATATTTGTTGCAATGATTCTTCTCATGACCTTTTTGAATGCTGCTGTGGTTGCAATGTTTGAAACATACTCGGGGGCATACTTTTGTTATTCACAATTTATATTTTATTGTTTGGCAGCATTTTTAGCCGACAGGGTGTTTTTTAGTGGAATGAACTTACAGTTGAATACTTCAAATGAAGCAATTTGATGTTGCTGTTCTTGGAGGTGGATTCTATGGTTGCTGTATTGCTATTTTGCTAGCCCAACAGTACTCAAGGGTTGCTCTTATCGAAAAAGAAGATGGTCTTTTAAAAAAAGCTTCTGGAATTAATCAAGCAAGAGTGCACGGTGGTTATCATTACCCCCGCAGCTTTATGACTGCAACGAGATCTTTAATTAACTATCCTCGATTTTTACACGATTTTCAGCAAGCAGTAGTAGATGATATTGAACACATTTATGCTATTGCTAGATATGGAAGCAAAACGAATTCAAGACAATTTTTTAATTTTTTTAAAAAATTGAGTGCGGAAATTAAAACCGTGCCATCTATTGTAATAAACAAATTGTTTAATATAGACTTTGTAGAGGACGCTTTTATTGTCAATGAAGCTATATTTGATTGGACGATGTTAGAAAAAATGATGTTAGAAAAACTGCATTTATCAGGTGTAAAACTATTTCTGAAAACAGAAGTCAAGAGCGTAAAAGCGTTTAACCAACAGCTCGTTGTCAATACCTCTTCAGAAGGTGAATATGTAGCTAATCAAGTTTTTAGCTGTCTTTATTCTAAATTAAATATGTTGCAAGCTAATTCAGGGCTTCCCTTTTTACCCTTAAAGCATGAATTAGCAGAATTAGCTTTAGTAGAGTCGCTTCAAGGATTGGAAAAACGCGCGATTACTATCATGGACGGACATTTTTTTTCCTTAATACCTTATCCCCAAAGAAAATTATATACATTAAGCCATGTGCGATATACTCCGCATGGAAGTTGGACCGATCAAAATAACCTCAGCGATAACCTTGTGGTGGATAGGCAACCCTCTACCTCTAATTTTATCTACATGCAACGTGATGCAGCACGATATATGCCGATGTTAACAGAATTACAATATGTTACTTCCATTTATGAAACAAAAACTATACTACAACGTAATGAAATAGATGATGGCCGCCCAATTTTGTTTCGTGAGGAGCCAACACTACCAAATTTTTTTACTATTATGGGAAGTAAAATTGACAATATTTATGATATTCTAGATGTCATTACAAATAAAATTCCCATTAAATCACATTTCATTGAAAGTGGATATTTCTTATGAAGACGATAGGCATAATTGGTTATGGATATTGGGGGGCTGTTTTACTGAGGAATTTTAGTCAGCATAAAGAATTTGAAGTTAAGTATATCTGTGATAGGAATCTTTCAAAATTAGAACAAGCTAAAAATGCAGCACCCACAAACTGTATTTTATTAAACGCGCCAAAAGACATATTTGAAGATACAGAAGTTGACTTGGTGGTTATTGCTACTCAAGCCGCTCATCACTTTAATTTGGCGATGATGGCTCTTGAAGCAGATAAACATGTATTTATTGAAAAGCCTTTGGTTCTCAGCAGCCAAGAAGCAAAAATGATTTTTCAGCTAGCAAACGAACGGGACAGAAAGGTGTGGATAGATCACACGTTTCTTTTTGCTTCTGCATATCAAAAACTTAAAAATTGTCTTCATTGGGGAATGATAGGTAAACCGTTACGGTTTCATTCCACCCGTACGGCATTTGGTTTATTTCAACAAGATGCCAATATTTTATGGCATCTCATGTATCATGATATTTATATCCTCCTTGATCTGTTTCATATCCCAGATAAATTAAATAGCGTAGTAGGTTCTGCTTCGATTATCCCTAATATGATTGATTCAGTTCTGGCAAGCTTTAGTTTTTCTAATGGATTACATGCCACTATCCATTGCGATATGCTTTTTGCAGAAAAAAAACGTGAAATTGTCATTACGGGTGATAAGGGGATTTTAGTGTGGGATGAACTCTGTCAGAATAAATTGATGTTCTATCCTTACTGCGCCCAATATCATTCTGCAATAAAAAAAGTAACTTATCAGATAGCTGAAGTAGAAAAGATACAAATTGAACAATCTGAAGCGCTAATAAATGAAATTAACGAATTAAGTAAATTTTTAAATAATAAAAAATGTAAAGTATCAGTAAACGAAAATATTGCTTTAGACATAATAAATTTATTAGAATCAGTTGAAGCCAGATTAATAGAGGGAAGGATATGTCAAGCTATCATTTAAGATACGATATTATCATTCCTGTTCTTAATGAAGAAAAACGTTTGCCAATCGGGGTGAGTACTTTACTAGATTTTTTAAAATTGATACACATGGAAAATTTCGTTATTACTATTGCTGATAACGGATCATCAGATCGCACTGCGGCGGTAGCAAATGCATTGGCAGCACAATATCCCAAAGTAAGGCTAATTAGTATAGGAAAAAAAGGGGTTGGTTTAGCATTAAAAACAGCCTGGGATCAAAGTGCTGCCGATGTGGTGGGTTATATGGACGTTGATCTTGCGACCGACATCACACATTTTCAAGAGGTCGTGAATCTCTTTGAAACGACTACCATTGATCTCGTTAATGGATCACGTAATTTACCATCTTCTGTCGTTAAAAATAGAAGCGCTTTGCGAACGCTAACCTCTCAAGGATACAATAAAATTTTACGTTTTTTCTTGAATGTAAATTTTACTGATGGTATGTGTGGTTTTAAGTTTTTACGTCATTCTGTTTATAAAAAATTAATGAATTTTGGACTTGAAAACGACGGTTGGTTTTTTTGTACTGAGTTTTTGTATATATCAGAAAAATATGGCTTTACTATTCATGAGATTCCGGTCAGATGGGTAGATGATAGAGATTCTCGAGTTCAATTAACAAAAACTATTTTTTATTATCTTAAAGAAATTTTTAAATTACGTTCACGAAAATCAAAAGGATTCAACAATGAATAGAGATTCTGTTGTTTCTGTTGCCACCATTATTGATAATTGTTCTGAAAAACTCACCACCTATTTACAGGAAGCAACGTCTATCCTTTCGAAAAACTTTCAAAACTATGAAATTATTCTCATTGTCAGAAAAAGCTCAATTCAAACTAGGAAAGAATTAAAAAATGATATTCAACATTTACCAAAAATAAGATTGGTCCAGCTCGCTAATAATTGTGACGAGGATATAGCCTATAGCGCTGCGTTAAATACCGCAATTGGTGATGCTGTTGTTCTGATGGATTCTAATCAAGATCCATTAGCGACAGTTCCTGTTATGGTCAGAAAAATTTTACAAGAAGAAGCGGAAGTTGTAGTTGGTCATAATATAAGTAAGCATCAGGAACCTTTATGGTGTCACTTGTTATCAAAATTTTTTTATAAATTTGCAAGTTTGTTGTGCGAGCAACCCGTTGATTTTGATCGAACACATTTTTCTTGTTATTCTCGCACAGCAGTTAATTATATTCTTCAATATAAAAATAATATTCGTAATCTACGCTTGTTACGCCAATTGCTTGGGCTTGAAACGATGAGCATAGATTACGCTGGCTTGCCTATTCAGATAACGAATTCTAATAGTATCATCAGACGGTTATTTTCAAGAACAGAAGAAATATTGAATTTATCCATTAAACCCCTACGAGTTGTTGCGGCATCTTGCTTCTGTTTAGCAATTCTGAATATTGGTTATATTGGATATATCTTATTAGTTAAATCTTTCGGGAAAAATCTTGCTCCAGGATGGGCAGCGCTTTCTCTGACTCAGAGTGTGGTTTCCTTAGTCCTATTCTTTTCTATCAGTATTATAGCCTGCTATTTAAATATTATTTCACAGGAAATACAACGGCGACCACTTTATACTGTTGTTAATGAATGGTTCTCGGATAATGATTTACACGATTTTCCCATAAAAAATGTTGTAGACAGCTAATTATGTGAGCGTTTCCATCCATGAGGCCATTCTTTCCTCATAAACGGTCGTTGATTCCGACAAACTCAAAGCGATCCAAGAAATGCACTTTCGCCTCACTTTCTCCCAAAAATCGTAGATTATCTTCAATCGCATCTTCAGATAATAGAGATATAGTAGTACAATGTTTAAAATATCATGTTTTGTTTTGAAACCACCCGGACGAAAGTGACGTAGCATGTGATGAATGATCATTTCAAAATAAGCGAACTATGGAAGTAGTTTATAAAATACATCCCATTACTGATTATCAAGAATGGGCCCAGCATTTTTTGTCTGTGAAGAAATCTCATCTTTCGCAATCCTGGTTTTATGGCGATGCTAAATTTAAAAGCCATGGTTGGAAATTAATGCGTGGTGCGATAGTTGAAAATGATCGGCCCATCGCATTAATACAGGTGTGGTATAAAACATTTTTATTTCTTAAATTGGCCAGATTAAGCTATGGACCTTTATGGATTGTCGAACAGCCAACTTTAAATCAAACGCAAGGTGCTTTTCGTGCGATCAAACAGGCTTGGTGTCTAAAGACGCTCTGCGTGCTATCGCTTGCGCCTAATCTTGATAATATCCCTGATTATCAGTCACTTTTAGCTTCGTTGGGTTTTTATAGACGTAAATCTAACGCTTACGAGTCAGGATGGGTAGATTTAAAACAACCTGTTCCTGTGTTGCGTTCTAAGCTCCGTCAGAATTGGCGCAATCAACTGAATGCATCTGAAAAGAAAGAGCTAATATTTTCTGTGAGTCGAGATGAGGCTGATTTTAAATGGATTATTGCTTGCTTTGAGCAATTTCGAAAAGAAAAAAATTTTTATGGCCACTCAGTTGCGCTATTGAAAGCGCTCTATCATGCTTCGTTCGATGTTCACACTATTCGGGTGGCTATTGTTTCGCATGGCACTGAAAGAGTGGCAGGCATGATCATGGCCTGTTATGGGACCACCTCTGTTCCGCTAACTATTTGGACGAATCAAAATGGTCGTTCATTAAATGCTGGAAACTTTTTATTGTGGAATAGTGTTTTATACGCGAAAAATGAGGGTATTGAGCTATTCGATTTGGGTTGGATTGGAACGGTTAAGTTTAAAACGGGGTTGCCTCATGAGAGATATCAGATGGTGGGTGAGTATTATGCGTTTTGATGTGGGTAGTGTATTGAATATTTGAGTCCTCCTCTCCCCGACCCTCTCTTCCCAAAAAAACGTGGGAGGAGAGGGGGGTCGCTGCGTTTGTGTGCGCGTTACTTAATCCGTTTTACTTTCAACTAAACATCCCACTGATCCAAGCGCTAGCCTAACATTGACTTTTGAACCAATCTCTAGCTGACTCGTATTAGATAAAATGCGTCCATTTGCGTCCGTTGTGATTGAAAAGCCCCTTTTGAGTGTGGCTTCTGGGCTTAATGCATCCAATTTTGCAAGCGCTTCTGTTAGGAGGCTGTGTTTTTTGTTGATAGATTGACTCATCAAGTGAATGAACGTTTTTTCATAATGATCTAATTTTTGAACTAATTCACTGAGACGGCGTTTTGGGTGATTTTGTAGTAAATGTTTATTGATCCAAAGTAGTTGTTGTTTTTTATTCAGTAATTGTGTCTTTAAAAAATTACTTAATTGTTTGTTTAATTTGCTCAGCCTGTTGAGTAGTTCCATTTTATCTGTAGAGGCCATTTCTGCTGCGGCAGAGGGCGTCGGTGCGCGTTTATCGGCTACAAAATCGGCAATTGTAAAATCAACTTCGTGCCCAATGCCGCTGATCGTTGGTATTTGGCTGGTATAGATGGCTCTTGCGACTATCTCTTCATTGAATGGCCAAAGATCTTCCAGCGATCCGCCGCCTCTTGCCAAAATGAGCACGTCACATTCTTTTCTTTGATTGGCAATTTGAATGGCCTGAACAATTGTTTTGGAGGCTGTGGCACCCTGGACGAGGGCAGGATAAATAATAACGGGAGTATTCGGACAGCGTCTTCTCAAGACGATCAGAATATCACGGACCGCAGCACCTGTGCTTGAAGTAACGATGCCAATTTGTTTTGGGAAGATGGGGATTGATTTTTTATGCTCTGAGTTGAACAAGCCTTCTTTTTCGAGCTTATTTTTTAATAAGTTGAATTCTTGGTATAGCTTTCCGATACCTCTTTCTTCAATTTCATCGATAATGAGCTGAAATTCTCCACGATTTTCATAAAGACTGACGTGTGCTTTAACTAAAACGTGTAAGCCATTTGTTGGTGCAAAAGCAAGACGGCGTTGGTTGCCACGGAACATAGCACATCTTACTTGTGCTGATGGGTCTTTTAGAGAAAAATACCAGTGTCCAGAACTAGGTTGTGAAAAATTAGAGATTTCGCCCTCAACCCACACCCAAGGGAAACGATCTTCTAATAAAGAACGAACCGACTGGTTTAATTTGCTAACCGTATAAATAGTTTCTTGTGTAGTGATATCGAGAGTTGTCATGAAGCGTGATTATATACTGCTATTACCTGAAGATGCGAGTGTCGTCATTGCGAGCTTTGCGAAGCAATCCAGGGGTATTTGCAGGTTCTTCTGGATTGCTTCGTCACCCTTCGAGCTCCTCGCAATGACGACACTTCGTGTCTTTAGTATACTGATCTCGACTGTCTTATTGTTTACAAGTGCCCATGCAACAACATCTTATCCTGTAGACCAGAAATTATATGATCTTTATCCCTGGTCGCTCACTTATTACTACGGCCAAACGGTCTCGGCGCCTCTTGTGGATGTTCTGAAGTTGAAATGGCATCGTTGGCCAGAGCATTTGCAATCGCTCGAGCTTGCGTATGTATTAGAGGAAGACGATCCATTTCGTCAGCTAATGAGTCCATTGTTTGGCGTGGTTGAACTGGCGCTAGATACCTCGATACGTTATGGTGCAAATGAGAACAATATTTACGAGTTCAATCCTTATCTTATTTTCAGATGGGCTAACCTTCCCTGGAATCATGTTGTCACCACTTCTTTCGCAATTGGTGAGGGTGTATCTTATGATACGTCTATTCCTGCGATTGAAAAAAGACAAAACACAGACACAAAACGACTTTTGAATTTTTTAATGCTTGAAGCGACTTTTGCAGATCCTAACTACCCAAGATTGCAGTTGCTATTACGTATCCATCATCGTTCAGGTGCCTACGGGTTTTATCATGCAGGCAATACAGGGTCGAATGTGGTGGGTGCTGGGTTGAGGTATCTATTTTAACATGCAGCATCAACTCGTCGCCCAACAATTAAGTTTTAAAAGACAACAGTCTCTATTATTTGAGCGCTTATCTTTTTCTTTGTCAGCAGGCGATCTTTTTTTGGTGGAAGGGTCTAATGGTTCTGGTAAATCTACTTTATTAAAAGCATTGGTTAATTTGGCAAAATTTACTTTTGGCGAAGTATTGTGGAGAGATTGTAAGATTGATTTACCGGTGAGTGATTACATTTCGAAATTGCATTATGTGGGTCATGCCGATGGAATTAAATTACGGCTAACTGTCTTAGAAAATATACGGTTGCTTGCTCAATTAACAGCGTCATCACATGATATCAAACAACGCAGCTTGTTAGATGTGGCGAGTGTCTTAACGTTATTACGATTAAATCAACATCAGTCTACGCAGGTACATTATTTATCTCAAGGAGAAAAGCGCCGACTTGCCCTAGCTAAACTCTTTCTTGTTTCAAAACCAATCTGGATACTAGATGAGCCATTGACCGCTTTAGATAGCGAGACGCAAGCGCTATTTCTGACTCAATTAGCGTCCCATTTAAAAAACAACGGCATGGCTATTATCAGCACACATCATTTTTCGCCCTTTGAATGTTTTGCGTTTCAACGGATATCCTTAAATTGATGCTAATACATTTTCGCATAATTTTGCATAGTGAGTTGTTGTGCTGCATCAGACAGCCGCAATCATGGCTTTACCCCATCACTTTTTTTGTGATTGTGGTTAGTCTTTTCCCAATTGCGTTTACGCTTGACCAGACGTTGGTTGAAAAATACATGCCCGCTTGTATCTGGATTGCTGCATTGCTTGCTAGCTTGTTATCAATAGAAAATATTTTTTATGCAGACTTAGAAGCGGGTTATTTAGAGCAGTTGTTGTTAAGTCCATCGTCACTTGCTTTGAATGTTTTTGCGAAGCTGATCGCTTATTGGATGGCTTCTTTGTTGCCATTGATTGTTTTAACACCATTGCTAGGGCTATTTTTTCATTTGGCCGTACCAACGGTCTTATCTCTCTGTGTGAGTCTTTTATTAGGCACGCCTATTTTGGTATTGTTGGGTGGTTTTGTGACGGCATTAACGATTGGTTTGAATCAGCAGGGTGCTTTATTGGGCCTCATCTTTTTACCACTCATGATGCCTATTTTGATCATTAGTGTGACGCTCATACAGCAGTCACAAGCGGGACTGTCAATCGCATCGCCCGCTGCGCTACTTGCTGGCCTAGCGCTTTTTGCAATGACTTTGTTGCCTTGGGTGATTGCAACTGTGCTTAGAATGAGTGTAGATGGCTGATGTATGCATAGGATATTTGGTGGTATTTTAAATGGTCGTGGGCTATATTTATCGCTCATGATCAACGTTTAATGGGAGCTATGATGAACATTTCTTTTAAAGCAATTATCAGTATTTTGTTAGCAGCCGTTGTCTTGATAGGCTGCACCAATACGATGCAAGGTGTTGGTAAAGATATGCAGGCAAATGGCCAGGCTATTCAAAAGTCAACACAGTCGTAATCTGTCGGAACATGGTAATGACGGATTACGACGCAGAAAGCGCGTCTAATCCACCCTACTTGGTGTTTTGCCTGCCACGTGCCTTGAAAGCTTGAATACCTGTTTGTGCACGACCTAAGAGTAGCGCATGGATATCGGCCGTACCTTCGTATGTTTTAACCGTTTCTAAATTACAGAGATGTCGCATGATGTGATACTCTTCGGTGATGCCATTGGCACCATGGATATCGCGTGATTCGCGTGCAATATCGAGTGCCGTTAAAGTTGCAAATCGCTTCATCATTGAAATGGTCATTGCATCGGCGCGACCTTCGTCTTTTAAACGACCCAAGCGTAAAACACCCTGCATGCCTAGCGCGATGTTTGTTTGCATGTTGGCGAGTTTTAGTTGTATGAGTTGATTGGCGGCGAGGGGCTCTCCAAATTGTTCTCGATCGAGTGTGTATTGACGCGCAGCATGCCAGCAAAATTCTGCAGCGCCCAGTGCTCCCCAGGCAATGCCGAAACGTGCCTCATCAAGACATCCAAGCGGACCTTTCAATCCTTCCGCACCAGGCAGTTCATTTTCTTTGGGTACGAAAACGCGATCCATTCTGATTTCACCCGTCGTCGAAATACGCAAACTTGATTTGCCATGCATAAAGGGTGCAGACAATCCTGGCATTGCTTTTTCTAAGATGAATCCACGAATGTGACCGAGATGGTTTTTTGCCCAGACAATGAAGAGATCTGCAATAGGCGCGTTGGTGATCCACATTTTGGTCCCGCTTAAGGTGTATCCACCCTCTGCGGGTGTGGCATGTGTATCCATATTGGCAGGATCGGAACCGTGATTAGGCTCTGTTAGTCCAAAGCAGGCGATGAGATTGCCCGCAGCCATCTTGGGAAGGTATTTTTGTTTCTGAGCTTCATCGCCGTATGCGTGAATGGCATGCATGCAAAGACTGGATTGCACGCTTGCCATTGAACGAAATCCTGAGTCTATGCGCTCTAACTCACGCATCATAAGACCATAGGCAACATAATTGATGCCAGCACATCCATAGCCTTGAATGGTTGCGCCCAAAATACCGGCTTTGCCCATAGCTTGCATGAGTGTGGGATCTGATACTTCATCTCGGAATGCTTGAATGACGATGGGTTCTAGCTGGGATTTCGTAAATTTACAGACGGCATCACGTATGAGACGTTCTTCATCGGTCAGCTGATCTTCTAAAAAAAAAGGATCATGCCAGTGTGGATTGGTGTGCATGGCGACTCTCCATATATTTTTTCGCTTCCATACAGTCCCGCAACAAGCGCGGAGTGACAACATTATATCCTGTCACCCCGCACTTGTTGCGGAGTCAATGGCAACGATGCGATGGCAATATTGTTTAGCCTGTTGATTTTCTGATGCAATAACAATGGCGCAACCATCTTGCTGATTGAGTTTGGCTAGTAAATCGAATATTGCTCGTTCTTCTTCGGTATTTAACCCGCGAGTGGGTTCATCTGCAAAAATAATGGCTGGGCGATTGGTTAATGCTCGAGCGATTGCGACCTGTTGTTGTTCGCAGTTTGATAGCTGGCCAGGCATCTTGTGCGCAGCTTGTGATAATCCAACTTTTGCAAGCATGTCTATCGCAATGCTTTCTGCTTCGGGAAGAGCGGTGCCTCGATGACGTAGGGGTAGCATAATATTTTTTAATATGCTTTGGTGGGACAGTAAAAAATGTGTATGCGTGATAAATCCAAATTGGTGGTTACGTATATGAGTGCGTTCTTTGAAAGATATTTTATCGGTGGGTTGTTGTTTATAATAATACTCACCAAGTGAGGCGAGATCTGCAAGACCCATAATGCTAATGAGTGTTGATTTGCCAGTATTCGGTTTGCCAAGTATGCCAATTATTTCAGACTGCAGAACAGAAAGATTAATATTTTTTAGTGCAATAATCTCACGATTGACTGTGCGATAAATCTTTGTGATGTTATGCAGTTCGATTAGGTTCGACAATCCTATCTCCGGTATAATTACGTATTAATTCGCTTCTATTCTGGTGACGCTTGATAGCAAGCTTAATAAGGTGGGTCAGTAATTCAGCGTAAGCCATCCCTGAGGCGCTCATGAGTTTTGGATACATGCTGATCTGTGTGAAGCCTGGGATAGTGTTAATCTCATTAAAATAAATTTTATTCGTACCTTTTTCTAAAAATAAATCTACGCGTGACATGCCTTCGCACTCTAATATTTTAAAAAGTTGTTGTGCAATGCGACGTGCAGATTCTGCAATTTCATTGGGTATATCGGCGGGAATAATGAGTTCCGCGCCTTGTTCATCGACATATTTTGCTTCGTAGGTATAAAACTCATGGCGAGGTTTCACTTCACCAACGACGCTCACTATTGGATCTTCATTGGGCTTTAAGGATTCTAGTGCGGCTATTTCAAGTTCGATAATATCAAGTGCCTTTTCTACGAGAATTTTGGTGTCAAATTGAAATGCATTGTCTATTGCTGATTTTAGCTGGTCTTTCGTTTTGACTTTAGTAATGCCAATACTTGAGCCAGTATTTGCAGGCTTTACAAAGACAGGATAGGTTAGCTGTTGCTCGATGTCATTGACGCATTGATCTGGTAATTGTAAGAAGCGCTCTTTTTTAATAACAAGATAGGACGGGACTAAAATGTTAGCATGCATCGCTAAACGTTTTGAAATATCTTTATCCATGCCCATCGCAGAAGCAAGTACGCCGCAGCCAACATAGGGAATGCCGGCGAGTTCTAGTAATCCTTGTAACGTACCATCTTCGCATAATGCGCCATGAACGGCTGGAAAAACGACGTCGAAATGACGAGCGCCATTTTCCATGCGTGTCATCGAGGTGGCCTCTTGTTGTGTCACGGCTTTACCCACCCATTCTGCTGTAAACCAGGTGTGACTATCGTCATGCGATTTGGGTACGGAGGCATGTTCGAGACTTTTTTCAAAAACATGCTCATTCATTAGCCAATTGCCTTGTTTGTCAATACCAATAGGAATGACTTCGAACTGGTTGGGGTCAAGGTATTGGATAACATTTGCTGCAGATTGCAATGAGACTTCATGCTCTGCAGAACGTCCTCCAAATAAAACCGCAACACGGATTTTGTTGGATGGTTTCATGGTGATAGCCTAGCCTATTATTGACTTAATTCGCCTTTTAAATCGTGATGGTTTGGATGGGGTTGATTGTCAGTTTTTGCACACGGTGTTTTACACTGATGCGCACAGCTACTTAACGCAAATGCAAGAGTAATCAAGCTGATTGCAATGATTAATTTTTTCATGGTGATTTTCCTAACGAGACGTGAGTAAATGGATGCTAAGACCCTTGTACAAGCGTAGAATATATATTCATTTTATGCAATATCTGAACAAAAATTTAATGATAACTAACTCATCTTACCAGCAGTTCCCGCTCAAATGCTGTCATCTTACACGCTGTCATAGGTTGTTTGTAGTGGGCAGATCCTATTGCAATAATAATTTTGTTCCGATTTCATGAGGCATGCCATCTCGTTCTTCATTTAAAAAAGAGACGAGTTGCCAATCTACAAGAACAGGTGATTTCCGGGTGTTGTTCTCGATGAGATAGACAATGCTTGGCAGTGAAGCGCCATAGCCATGACGATGTTCTTCTAGTGGTGGGTAGGCTTCCATATATAGCCTATTTTCTTGGAAGCCAATTTTGACAGGCATATCAATAATAGAAAGAGGTGTGCCAGGGGAAACTTCTTGAAATAATTCTTCTATATCAGATAGATACATACGAATACAGCCAAAGCTTGCCCGTGTACCAATGCTGTCTGGGTAGATGGTGCTATGCATGAGATAGGTTGGAATGCCCGTATAGATGGCATAGGGCCCTAGAGGATTGTCCGGACCTGCGGGCATAACCGTTGGCAATGTAATGCCATTTTTTAGATTAAATTCACGGATTTGGGCGGTTGGAATCCAGCTTGGGTTTTCAGTTTTACGTTTAATCACGGTTTTGGTGATTGGGATCATATTGCCAATTTTTCCAATGCCTACAGGATAAGTTAAAACATCGTTTGTTTCAGATAAATAGTAGTAAATCCGCATTTCTGGCAGGTTGATAACGATCCCATTGCGTGGTTCGCTCGGCAGAAGATGTTGCATAGGAATAACAATCGTTGTGTTTGGCAACATGGGAGCTAAGAGATCTAGATGAGGGTTGGCTGCTTTCATGGCATTGTAGCCAACGTCAAAATGCTGCTGGATAGAAAAAATTTTATCATTAGGTTGAGTAGTAATGTATTGCACATCGCCAATGAGTGATTGGTCGCTCGGCGGCTGCTTATAAACGTTAGCCCATAGTAGTGAAGGTAATGCGAGTAAGATGATGTTAAATATAAACCATTTTTTCATAGACATAGTTGTTAAGCTTCCGAAAGCACGAGACTCAAACAGATTTTGCAGAAACGACTGCGATTAAAGCAGAATTAGGCGTTATTTACAAAGTTTGAATGCGACAGCCAATGGGAATCTGGATAATAAGCAAACACCAGCGTGCGTTGTTTAATCGTATTGATCAGTGGCTGCGAGAGCTCGCTGCTGACAGCAGGACAGCCAAAACTACGACCAACCGCCCCATAATGTTTAACAATATCTTCATTTACATACCATGCGCCATGGATAACAATATCACGCCGATAGGCATTATCGTTAATACCTGGCTCTAATCCATTCAATCGCAAGGAGTAGCCGTGATTACCGATGTAGGGGTCGCTATCTGTTAAGAATACTCCGAGGCTCGATTTGAGGCTGCCTGGGCTATTTGAAAATGATTGCGCAATGGCAGCCCCACTATTTTTACCATGAGAGACCCAGGTATGAAATAAAGTGCGCATATGTTTGATGTCAAAAACCCACAGGCGTTTTTCAGAAGAAGGTTTGCTGTAATCAATGACTGTTAACACTTCTTTGCTGTCTAAGCCCTGGTGTCTTGCCTTGACGTAGGCATTGAGACCGAGGCGCAATAAATGGGGATCGATGTGGTCTTTTTGTGTGGTGAGATTGTTAATTTCTTTCGCATACCATTGCGATGAACCTAATGCCTCAGCGTTGGCAGGGTAAAAAATAGCGGTAATAGGCCACTCAAAGCCAAATAAGCCAGAAAGGGCAAAAAAGAATAGAGGGTAGGCAAGAAATGATAATTTATTCATAGCTGTTCAATTAGAGATCAAATTAGGGATTTTGTCAAGAGGAAGGCTAAAAATATCACTTGTTCTTAACGTAACCTATCGATAGAATGCTCCCTCACATTGAATTTAAATTGAATAGATTGGAGACATTATGGCCTTAACGACCATACACAAGGCTGAGATTGTCAAAAAATTTCAGCAAAGCAAGCTTGACACGGGATCACCTGAAGTACAGGTTGCCTTATTAACAACCCGCATCAGACAATTAACAGATCATTTGAGAGTGCATAAAAAAGATTTTCACACCCGTTATGGGCTAACTAACATGACTAGTTTGCGTTCGCGACTTTTGCGTTATTTGAAGAAGCAGGACATGCAGCGTTATTCTGCTTTAATCAAAACATTAGAGATCCGCGGTTAGTTTGTATTATTTTTCTACCCAACTTAGGTGACTACATTGAAATTTAAAAAAACGTTCAGCTATGGCAATCATACCGTAACTTTCGAAACAGGTGAAATTGCTCGTCAGGCGCAAGCAGCAGTCATGGTATCGATGGATGATACTGTTGTACTGGTAACCATTGTGAGTGTTGGGCAGTCGTCAGACGATAGAGATTTTTTCCCGCTGACTGTCAATTATCAAGAACGTAGTTATGCTGCAGGACGTGTCCCAGGTGGATACTTCAAAAGAGAAGGCAGACCCACCGAGAAAGAAACGCTTACCTCAAGACTCATCGATCGTCCTTTGCGTCCCCTATTTCCTAAAGGTTTCAATTGTGAAACACAAGTTATTGCAACCGTACTTTCTTTGAATCCCGAAATTGATCCTGATATTCCAGCCATGCTTGGGGCGGCAGCTGTTGTTGCACTTTCCGGGTTGCCTGCTATGGGTCATTTAGCAGCTGCGAGAGTGGGTTATCGAGAAGGCCAGTATTTATTGAACCCAACCGCAACAGAATTAAAAACTTCTGCATTGAATATGATCGTAGCCGGTACTGAAGACGCCGTATTAATGGTGGAATCAGAAGCGAAAGAATTGCCAGAATCAGTGATGTTGGGCGCCGTGATGTTTGCGCATCGTGAAATGCAAACAGTGATTAAAAATATTAAGGAATTGTGTAGCGAAAGCGGTGCAGACGGCGCTTCTGAATTTTCGCCTGCAGCGATTGACGCTGACTTGTTGGGTCGCGTGACCACGGTTTGCAAATCAAAAATTGAAGAAGCGTATCGTATTTCTGACAAACAAACACGCGTAACTACTTTAGATGAAATGCGTGAGCAAACGATCGAAACAATTTTGGCCGAACATTTAGGTAGAGCGGAAACATTGCCGCTTGCTCAACACATTAAACAGGTGTTTGAAAGCATTGAGCGTCAAGTGGTACGTAGTCGTATTTTGCAAGGTTTAGCACGTATCGATGGTCGCGATACTAAAACAGTGCGTCCTATTGCCGTGCGCCCAGGTCTTTTACCGCGTACCCATGGCTCTGCATTGTTTACGCGCGGTGAAACACAGGCCATCGTTGTTGCAACGTTAGGCACAGAACGTGATGCACAAACAATTGATGCGCTAGAGGGTGAGCGTAAAGAGAATTTTATGTTGCATTACAACTTTCCTCCCTATTCTGTTGGCGAAACAGGCATGGTTGGCAGCCCGAAACGACGTGAAATTGGTCATGGCTATTTAGCAAAACGTGCATTGATCGCTGTATTGCCTCCGTTTTCTGAGTTTTCTTATGTATTGCGCGTTGTGTCTGAGATTACAGAATCAAATGGTTCCAGCTCAATGGCCTCTGTTTGTGGCACATCCGTTGCTTTGATGGATGCAGGCGTGCCGATTAAATCGCATGTTGCTGGTATTGCAATGGGACTTGTAAAAGATGGCAGCCAGTATGCTGTGTTAACAGATATCTTGGGCGACGAAGATCATTTGGGCGATATGGATTTTAAAGTAGCAGGCACTATGCAAGGCGTCACTGCGCTGCAAATGGATATTAAGATTAACGGTATTACCGAAGTCATTATGCAAGAAGCGCTTGAGCAAGCGCGTGTTGCACGTATTCATATTTTAGACATCATGAATCAAGCGATAATAGAACCACGTCGTGAAATGTCGACTTATGCGCCACGTATTTTAACGATGCGTGTACCGACTGACAAAATAAGAGATGTGATTGGTAAGGGTGGCGTGACGATTCGTGCGCTCACTGAAGCAACAGGCGCCGTCGTTGATATCTCAGATGATGGCGTGATCAAGATTGCCTCTGCTGATCTTGCTGCTTGTGAAGATGTCATGCGACGCATTGAAAGTTTAACGGCAGATGTTGCGATAGGCTCGATTTATGAAGGAACGATCACCAAAATCATGGAATTTGGTGCGCTCGTTAACATTTTACCCGGCAAGCAGGGTTTGGTTCATATTTCGCAGATTTGTTCTGAGCGTGTTGCCAATGTGAGTGATAAATTATCTGCTGGCCAAGTTGTTAAGGTGAAGGTATTGGAAATTGATCGACAAGGCCGTATTCGATTGAGCATTAAAGAAGCGATTGGTGTTGAGGATCATACATAATTATAGTTAGTTTATGAAATCATTCTCTTTTATCGACCTTTGCTTGTTCGCTCCCTTGTCAGAGGTAAGTTATGTCGAATCCCTTAAATCCAGCGCAGCTTGAAGCAGTCGAGGCGCCACTTAAGCATCAGCTTATTTTGGCGGGCGCAGGATGTGGCAAAACTCGTGTTCTAACTCATCGTTTAGTTTGGTTGGTTGAAACTGAGAAAATCTCCCCTTTTCATTTAATGGCTGTAACTTTTACGAATAAAGCTGCGATGGAAATGCGCACACGCATTCGTGATATGGCGAATCTGCCAACACAAGAAATGTGGATTGGTACATTTCATGGATTGTCTCATCGTCTATTGCGCATGCATTGGCGGGAGGCGAATCTGCCAGAAGCTTTTCAAATTTTAGATGCGAGTGATCAATCGCGTATGATTCGTCGCATCATGCAATCACTTAACCTCGATGAAAATCGTTTTACGCCGAAAGAAGCACAATGGTTTATCAATAAGCAAAAAGAATTGGGACATGATCCACAGCAAGCGGTTATACACCATCTTTCAGACCAGGTATTTGTTAAAATTTATATGGCTTATCAAGAGGCTGCCAATCGTGCCGGTGTGATCGATTTTGCGGATCTTTTACTGAAAGCAACGCGTTTGCTGCGAGATAATGTTGCATTGCGTGAAACGTATCAAAATCGTTTTCGATCTGTTTTGGTAGATGAATTTCAAGATACCAATGCTATTCAATACGCCTGGCTTAAATTATTTGTAGGCGCATCGAGCTCGATCACCTTGGTTGGTGACGATGATCAATCTATTTATGGTTGGCGTGGCGCTGAGATTAAAAATATTCAGAATTTCTCTAGAGATTTTCCCTGTGCGCAGTTGATTCGATTGGAGCAAAATTATCGATCGACGAGTGTGATATTGGCCGCTGCAAATGCTGTGATTGCACAAAATACGGGAAGATTAGGCAAAAATTTATGGACAGCAGGTAATGAAGGCGACTTAATTACGTTGCATGCAGCGGGTAGTGAGATTGATGAAGCACGTTTTGTGGTGCAACAGATTCGCAAATTATCTCAGCATAGACGTGTCTCTGATTTTGCCGTTCTTTATCGTTCGAATGCACAGTCTCGTATTATTGAAGAGTTATTGATGCAATATCAAATTCCGTATCGTGTTTATGGTGGATTGCGATACTTTGATCGCGCTGAAATTAAAGATGCACTGGCTTATCTTCGTTTAGTGACTAATCATGCTGATGATACTTCTTTTGAACGCATATTGAATTTACCTGCTCGCGGTATTGGTGAACGAACGCTTTCACATATTCGAGAAGCAGCCGTTGCTAATCGTTCATCGCTCTGGGATGCACTCGATCATTTGTTAACACAATCTGTTTTTTCATCACGTACAGAAAATGCATTGCAAGGGTTTGTTAACTTGGTTGATCGCATTCAATCTGAGATCGAGGAATTACCACTACATACTCAAATAGAATTGACGCTGCATGAGAGTGGTTTATTTAAGCATTACCAAAAAGAACAAGGCGAGAAAGGATTGGCACGTATTGAAAACTTAGAAGAATTAGTGAATGCTGCACATCAGTTTGAACAAGAGGTGAATGTGGATGAATTATCACCTCTGCTATCGTTTTTAAGTTTTGCAGCACTTGAATCTAGCGTAGAAAAGGGTTCTGAAAAAAAAGATGCTGTGCAACTCATGACACTGCATTCTGCAAAAGGATTGGAATTTCCGGTCGTATTCTTGACTGGCTGTGAGGAAGAATTATTTCCTCATTTTCTTTCTATGAATGAACCCAAGCAATTAGAAGAAGAGCGTCGCTTGTGTTATGTCGGTATGACGCGTGCCATGCAAAAACTTTATTTGACTTATGCACATGCCAGATTCATGCATGGCAAAAAGAGCTATCACCGCCCATCCCGATTCTTACGAGAGGTTCCGCAGGCGTTATTAGTAGAAGAGTAGGACGGGCAAAGCGCAGCGTGCCGTGCTCTTGCGGTGGGAAATTACACTACTTAACGGGAATTACTGGTTGGGATAGTAGAGATTTTCTGTACAATCTCTTGAGATAGGGATGGTTTCAGTTATTTCACGAAGCTGCCTTAAGTTTGAGCTCACCTTGTGGAATGGAGCGCGATATTGCATTGAGCAGGATATTAATTCACCTGAAGAGGTCAAATTCGTATTTAAACAATCACCATGCGCATTAATAAGGTTAATGGCATATTGTAGCATGAGGATGTAATCGATTTGTTGCTCATGGCTCTGTGTAACGTGTTTCAAAGCCATCTCCATGGCATGACTGAATTGCACTGGCCCATAGCATCTTGGCAAATCTAATTGATGAGCGAGCGTTAAAATACGATAAATAAAATTACGATGCAAACGTTCATTAATGTCTGTGTGCTGATTAATTGCAGGCTTGCCTTGATAGGCATTTTCATAGCCTGGGTTGCCCATCCAGCGTACAATATCTAGCATGCGTTCACGCATGACCCCATCTTTTGATATAACTGAGTATTTTGTCAAAAATTTTTGCATATGTTCTTGGCTGGCTTCTCTAGCCTCATCGTAGAGTGCTAAATTTTCTGTAGCAGAGCATTCGTTTTCTCGTCCGGTGATAGCGTATGCTGCTGCCATACGCAGCCACTCACATTCGTCTGGAGTAATAAAGTGACAAAACAATCGAAAAGTTTCATCTTTTGCATGATGCGCAAAGTAATTAATCACGACATCGATGTAAATCATCACTCGATATGTATGAGCTAAGCCATGATTAGGTCGTTGAATGTTGATGCCATCCATCGTTATTTGATGTTGTTCTTGCTGAGCATAAGGTTTACTAAGATAATTTTGATACGCCTCAGCAATAGCAACAGAGGACAAGTAGCCTCCCTTTGGAATCATTCCGGGGCTATTTATTTCTCGAGCAAAAAAGCCGCCAGCTGGATTTTGTGTATAGAGGTAGGTCGTTCCATGTGCTGCTAATATCTCGCCTTCGGTGGAATTAATAATCGGCTTAGTCGAGTTATCTGTTTCAATTTTTGTGTGTTTCATATTTTGGCCGTTAAAATATCCAGATCCATCTCTAAAAATACTGAAACTCATTACAGAAGGCGCGAATACTGGATTGGCTGTTCGTCGTTGTTCTATGCCGAGCTCACCATCCTTTTCGGATGCCTCTAAATCTTCACCGCGATCTGCCGGACCATAACTTGGAAACCAGGTATCTAATTTAGAAAATAAGGGTACGACTTTGGCATATTCCTCTCGCGTGATAATACCGGCCTCAAGTTTGATTTGTAGTGTTGCTTCATAAAACTTGGGATCTGATTTTATTTTTTGTTTGATGGCTTGAGGGTCTGGCGTTTCTCTCTCTAGAATGACTTTTTCTAATATTTGTCGATGTTCAGAGTAAAGCAATCTTTTGGGTAATTCTGCAGCTGACCAGTTAATCAGGGATCCCACAAGAAAATTAGCTATTATTGAACTGTCACTATGAACATTGCGTTTAACCCAGCATGATGCGCTTGTTGGCTTCACGCCGCGAAACAAGCGATTGATATCCTGATAGTATGCTGCTGCTGATATATACATGTTAACTGCGCGTCTTGCTGCGTCAGGCAGCATTTTCATCACGATTGGATCATTTGGATCGCATAGGTTATTTAAGAAAGCACCTAATATAGCTTCTATTTGAGCGCCCAGTAAAGTCACTTGATTGTCAGATAATTCGACATGATTGAAATTGACTAACTTTAAAAGCTCACTCAAGTAAATGCTAGGCTCATTCCCGAATTGCAACAGATAGCCAACAGCATCGATATATTGCATTCTAATGTTGTTAATATCCTCAATGGTGATTCGATGTAAAATTTCTTCGATTTTCAAGCTTGCAGCAGATTTATTCAAAGGTCCTTCAGCGATGTGATTGTCAGCGCTAAGCACCTTATCAATTAATTGCTGCACTTCCTGGCATTGTGCATGATAAGCTTTCCCGTCTTTTGAGGTGCGGGGTACATTTATCTGAAAATAATCTTGAAGTTGGCATTTTATCTTCGAAGCATAATAAAGTGAACGAATAATCAAAGGCGGGCTGCCTGAAAAGAATACCTTATAAATATAAGAATGCGAGTCTCGCTGAAGCTTATTTTCTTGCAGCCATGTTAATATATTAAGACCCATCACGCCTGCTCTCAACGCGTTATCAATTATTTCAAAATCGTCAGGTACTTTAAGATCAAGTTGTTTTATCTTATCCAAACTAGGTTGAATGTTCGCTGTTAGATTTTGAGCAACAAAAATGTACAGCGCCAGGTAGTTTTGTTGAGTGGGCGCAACTACAACATCCTTCAGGGCTTCAAATGCAGCGACCAATTTGTATGCGTAGCCTATCTGTCGAATGACATCTTCATAGAGCTCTGGATAGTCTTGATAGCTTATGCCAGCTTCTTGCAGCACTTCAAATCCATTGGTCAGTTCATTTACGCGAGTCATCGCACCTTGAATGACTGTGTTATAGAGCATTGGACGATCTGAAAAGTTTATGCCAGCTTTTTTCAGAGCTACACATCCAGCGAGCCGCATACAGACGTTACCATCGTCTGGATTTTGAATGACATTTTCATAGAGCGTCGGATGATCTTGATAGCCTATGCCAGCTTGTTCCAGTTTTGCAAATGAAACTATCAGTTGATCTGCATACATTGGCTTTCGCATGACCCGTTCATAGAGCTTTTTATGCTCTTGGACTGTTTTACAGGCCTTATTCCGCAGTAATGAAAATACAGCAGACAGTTTTTCTGGATAACACGCATCTTCCATGGCAGTTTCATAGAGTTCTGGATAGTCTTGATGGCTTATGCCAGCCTGCCTCAACACTTCAAACACAGCTGGTAGGCGTTTTATGACCAATATATTTTGAATGGCCACTTCATAGAGCTTCGGATAGTCTTGATGGCTTATGCCAGCCTGTCCCAACACTGTAAGCATAGTCGACAGGTGTTTTTTGGCCCATATCTGTTGACTGGCCGCTTCATAGAGCTTCGGATAGTCTTGAAATGTTATATTAGCTTTTTTCAGCACTGCAAATATAGCAATATATCGATCTATGTCGTCTTGGTTTTGATGAATCTCTTGCATGATAGTTCTGTAGCATTCCGGATGGTCTTGCGGGCTTATACCGGCATTCTCTAGTATCTTTTGTATGTTGTCGTTTGGCATGTTAAAAATTAATCCTCATCAACTTAATTAATCAGTTATTTCCACTAAGTCTTAGCAGTACTAAATAGCTATGTTGAATCATCATTGTACAATAAGATTGAATAAAAATAAAGCAAATTAATGAATCTTGCCCAGTTTTTCGTTTTAACTAGCATCATAGTAGAGCTTATCCTGGCTGTTTTACAACAAGAAAAAAACTAGTGAGATTTAAAAATTGATGTGAAAGCTGCGGCATAATTAGCAAGCGTCATTCCACCCCAACTAACCTAATTGCAATCTAGCCATCTTGACAAAGCGTACGTTATAACGTACATTTAAACTTTACTCGTAACGAGGTGCTGATGACTACCTATACAGCAACACAGGCTCGGTCAAATTTATACAGATTGATTGACCAGGCGAGCCAATCTCACAAGCCTATCCATATTAGCGGTAAAAATGCTAGCGCTGTGCTAATCTCAGAAGAAGACTGGTCGGCTATACAAGAAACGCTATATGTTTTGTCTATTCCAGGGGTGGGTAAATCTATTAAAGCAGGCTTAAAAACCCCACTCAAAAAGTGTGCTAAGGAATTAGATTGGTGACAGCGTGGAAAATTGTGTACACGAAGCAAGCTCAAAAGGACGCTAAAAAAATTGCTGCAGCTGGGTTTAAGCAAAAAGTCAGAAAATTACTTGAAATACTCACAGTCAGTCCTTTTAAAAATCCCCCAGAATATGAGAAACTCATTGGTGATTTAACGGGAGCTTATTCACGACGCATCAATATTCAGCATCGTCTAATCTATCAAGTGTATTCAAAAGAAAAAACCATCAAAATTATTCGCATGTGGACACATTATGAGTGAGTAACTGCATATCATCTTAGCATGTTTTAACGAGCTCTCTGATTAATTGTGGGCCATGGTAGATAAGACCCGTATAGAGTTGTAGCAGGCTTGCGCCGGCTTCTAATTTTTCGCGTGCGCTTGCGATGTCTGAGATGCCACCGCAGCCGATGATCGGTATTTTATCTTGCAAAACAGTATGCAATCTCCGAATCACTTGCGTGCTTTGTGCTTGCAACGGTTTGCCGCTCAAACCACCATCTTCAGTGTGATGTCTTTCATCTTTGATCGCATCGCGTGCGAGGGTTGTGTTGGTTGCAATGACACCCTCTACTTTTTGCTCTAACAGAATAACCGCTAAAGAATGTAGCGCGTCCCAGGATAAGTCTGGCGAGATTTTTACAACAAGTGGAATCAGAAGGTGGTGTGTGTCGTGAATCGTTTTTTGCTCTTGTTTAAGTATTCTCAAGAGATTTTGTAAATAATTTTCCTGTTGTAAGCTGCGCAATCCCGGCGTGTTGGGTGATGAAATATTAATGGCAAAGTAACTTGCAAATGGCCACAAATGACGCATACAAAATAAATAATCTTCAGCTGAATCCTCAAGTGGCGTTTCCTTGTTTTTTGTAATACTGATTCCTAAGATGCCACGATAATTTATTTTTTTTAATCGCTCGACGGCAGCAAGCGCACCTTCATTGTTAAATCCCATGCGATTGATCAGTGCCTCATGCTGTGTGAGACGAAACAAGCGTGGCTTAGGATTGCCATATTGCGCCTTGGGTGTGATGCTGCCTATTTCTAGATATCCAAAACCAAGAGATGATAAGGCATCTACATAATGCGCATCTTTGTCGAGTCCTGCAGCCAGACCTATTTTATTTGGAAACGTGAGTCCCATCAGGGTGCAAGCTGTTTCGGTTGCATTGTCAAATGGTTTGATGAGTTTAAGCTGATGCGCTATTTTCAAGCTCTGTAGTGTGACATGATGCGCCGTTTCAGGCGGCAGCATGAACAGACATGTTTTTAATAACTGATAGAGCATAGTTTTTCCATTTCTAATTATAATGAGGGGCCCCGCTTATTCCACTGTCACTGATTTTGCTAAATTTCTTGGCTGATCTACATCGGTCCCTTTGAGTACAGCTACATGATAGGCAAGCAGTTGGAGTGGAATGGTATATAGGATAGGTGTTAATAGAGGGTGGATGGTTGGTACTGGGATGATAGCAATATCTGAAAACGCAATTTGCTGAAATTGATCGACACGATCTGTCAGTACGATGAGCTGGCCACCACGTGCACGCACTTCTTGAATATTTGATAAGTTTTTATCGAACAGTGCATCGTGCGGTACAAGCGAAATAATAGGCATCGCATGATCTACCAAAGCCAAAGGCCCGTGTTTTAATTCGCCAGCCGGGTATCCTTCTGCGTGGATATAAGAGATCTCTTTCATTTTTAATGCGCCTTCTAGCGCAATCGGGTAAAGCATGCCACGGCCCATGAAGATAGCATGAGATTTATTCGTAAAAGATTGTGCGAGGGCGATGATTTGATTGTCTTGCTGCAAAAGTGCCTGAATGAATGATGGGCATCGCTGTAATTGAAGTACACAGTCAGCGATTAAGAGATCATTAGGTATGTTCTGGTGGCGTCGCAACGTGAGTGCGAGCAGCAGCAACGTAATGAGCTGCGTAGAGAATGCTTTCGTGGAGGCAACACCAATCTCGATGCCGGCATGTGTTAAACAATGCCCTTTAGCTTCTCGCGCGAGACTGCTACCAGGTACGTTGCAAATAGCGAGTGTGCTTAAATAGCCCATGTGTTTTGCCATACGGAGTGCGGCTAAAGTATCTGCTGTTTCGCCCGACTGGGATAAGGCGATGAATAAGCTATTTTGTGTTGGCGCAACATCACGGTAGCGAAATTCGCTCGCAATCTCTACGATACAGGGTATTTTTGTGAGAGATTCAATCCAATAACGCGCAACAGAAGCAGCATGGTAACTGGTACCACATGCAATGAGCGTGACATGTCGAACTTTTGGAAAAACAGCATCAATCTGTTCGCCAAACAAAGCAGGCAGTATGTCGTTCTCAGTGATTCTGTTTTTTAGGCAAGCGGTGATTGCTGTGGGCTGCTCTACGATTTCTTTTTTCATATAGTGCCGGTGTTCACCACGTTCGGTTGCTTCAGCCTGCATGGTAAAACGATGTACTGCACGGTCAGTGGGTTGTTGCATGTGATCGTGAATCGTGATGGTGTTTGCGGTGATATCTACGATATCGCCATCTTCGAGATAGATAAAATCTTGTGCAACATTCAGTAAGGCTAGCGGATCGGAAGCTAAAAAATTTTCATCATTTCCTCTGCCAATAACGAGTGGACTACCTTTTCGTATGGCATAAATGTGCTCTGGGTGATGCGTGTCTAGAATACAAAATGCATAGGCACCTTCTAGAACACTTGTCGCAGAGCGGATAGCGGTGAGGAGATCATGACTTTCTTGTAGGTAAGCATGAATGAGATGGGCTGCGACCTCTGTATCTGTTTCGGAGACGAAAACATAGCCTTTGTTTAATAACTGTTCGCGTAATTGAAGATAATTTTCGATGATGCCATTGTGAACGAGTGCAAGCGTGTTGTTGGAAACAAAAGGATGAGCGTTATGTTCAGCTGGCGCGCCATGGGTTGCCCAGCGAGTATGCGCAATGCCGACTTGATGTGGAAGTTGACGCGGAATGGTGATTTCTTCTAGTGCACGCACTTTACCAGCAACACGGTACCTGTCGATATTGCCTTCCGCATCAATCAAAGCAATACCAGCTGAATCGTATCCGCGGTACTCAAGTTGTTTTAAGCCGTCGATGAGTATTTTTGCGATCGGTCTTTTGGCAGCTGTCCCTACAATGCCACACATGAGTTTAGACGCCTATTTCATTTGGGTTGCGTATACGCAGTCTAGGAGCGCGAGGTATTAATGTGGGCGCTATTGATTGAAGAGCGTTGATCTTGTTCTGAGCATTTTGTCCTGCTCTATTTAAATTGACACCTATCGTTTCTAGTTTTGTATAAAGGTGAGCGCCGGTTTGTAGCATGCTAGTACGCACACCATGTTGTGGTGAATGAAGAGCGACACTAGCCAGTTTGAGATGGCTTCTGCGTCTTTTGATAGCAGCTAACAATGCAGCACCTGTTAATAGCTCTTCGCCAGCTGTCCAATTGGCGTGAAAATTCAATTCACCAATGACGCTGAGTGAGGTTGAAAAATTAGCAAAAACTGGGGGAATAGCATTTTTGTCTTGAAGGATTTCACGCATTTTTTTAGCAATATGCGGATTAATTCTAAAGATATGATCCAGGCGTGCTGGGATAAATGCAGCGATCAGTTGGTCGCGTTTGTTTTTTAGAACAGCAAGCTCCGCAGGATCAAGCGTATTATTTTGTATGAGCCCATCAATGATTTGCTCGGCATGTGCTTGATGCAAACGATGCCATTTGTGATTCCATGCATTGCGTTCATGTATCAGTAGTAGCAGACCGGCAGTATACCGTGCAATTTGTTCCAAGAGCTCTGTAATCTCTAGTTGTAGTATCTGGATAGCAGGCAAATCAGCTTGAGTGGGTGTTTTGTTTAATTGTTCATTTGCCCAAGCTTGTAATAATTGCGAACGTTCGAGTTCTTCTTCGTATTCATCCTCACACAGTGTTTGTGCTGCCAGTTGTTTTTGTTGTTTAAGGGTTGTGAATGCTAGACACTCCTGAAATTTAATGAGCGCTGCTTCATCAAGTTGACGATTGAATATCTGTGCCCAGTATTCTCGCCCAATCGTTGTCAGCGGGTCTCTTAAGGCAAATTGCCAGTCGATTGCCGTTTGAGGCGCGCTGGTTTTTTTGGCATAGGCAATCGCTGTCAACGCATCGTTTGCTGGTTGAGAGATGTTCTGTGATGGCGGTATATTTACTGACATATGAGTACCCGATATCTCTATGATAAATGATTAAAAATAGTGCAATATAGAATCATAACTGCCAAAATTATGCACGATTTTACGATATTTATCAAGCTTCCATGACATGCAGATTGCAGCAATTTTCGATTAAGAGTTTTCCAATAGAAGGACGTTATTTTATAGCCTTTTTTGCGCTTCTTCCATTTTTGCATGAGTTCTTATTAAAATAAATTTAATTCAGCATGATGACGGATTTCGCCAGATAGAATCAATAATTTTATTTTCTCAATATCTGGGGCGAAGAATCGATCTTCAGCATAATAAGCAATATTTTTTCGTATAGCATAATGAATTTTTTGTAATTTTGGCGAAGTTTTTAATGGACTGAGTAAATCAATGCCTTGCGCTGCTGCAAGTAATTCGATGCCAATCATTCCTACTGCATTATTAGTCATATTTAATAATCGCCTAGCTGCATAAGTCGCCATGCTAACATGATCTTCTTGATTGGCAGAAGTTGGAAGGCTATCAACACTTGCCGGATGAGCTAGCGATTTGTTTTCACTTGCAAGTGCGGCAGCAGTTACTTGGGCAATCATAAATCCTGAATTAATACCTGGATTTTTGACTAAGAAAGCAGGTAAGCCGCTAAAATGTGGATCAACCAATAAAGCGGTACGACGTTCAGATAATGCGCCAATTTCAGCGATGCTAACAGCCAGTGCATCAGCTGCTAGTGCAACCGGTTCAGCATGAAAATTGCCGCCAGAAAGAATGTCATGATTATCAGAAAAAATAAGCGGATTATCCGATACCGCATTTGCTTCAGTTAATAATACTTGTTTGACGTAATTTAGTTGTGCAAGACAAGCGCCCATGACCTGTGGTTGGCAGCGCAATGAATAAGGGTCTTGAACTTTTTGACAATCTTGATGTGATGCGAGGATTTGACTATCAGCTAATAATTCTTTTAACCATGCTGCTACTTGAATTTGCATGGCATGGCCTCGAACCATTTGAATGCGTGCATCAAATGGCTTATCACTACCCCGTGCTGCATCTACAGACATTGCTCCTGCAACGATAGCTGATACAAAGATTTCTTCTGTGTTGAATAAACCAATCAGTGCAAGCGCAGTAGACACTTGCGTTCCATTTAATAATGCTAATCCTTCTTTTGCTCCTAATCGCAGTGGTTTTAGTTGGATTTTTGCTAATGCTTCTTCAGCAGAAATTATTTTTCCTGCATGACGAGCGTGACCGACACCCAATAAAACAGCAGATAAATGTGCAAGTGGAGCAAGATCACCTGAAGCACCAACAGATCCTTGTGAGGGGATACAAGGATAAATGCTTGCATTGAATAATCGGATCAATGCATTTATTGTTTGTATTTTTACACCAGAAAATCCACGTGCAAGACTATTTATTTTTAACGCTAAAGTTAATCGAACGATCTTGTCAGCAAATAATTCACCTGTGCCAGCTGCGTGTGATAAAACAATGCGACGTTGCAAATCTTCAAGATTAGCTGTTGGAATCATTGTATTTGCTAGCGCACCAAACCCAGTATTAACACCATAAACAATTCTCCCTTGGCTAATTATCTCTTTAATTATTTTTTCTGATGCATGAATCCCAGCATGACAGGCTATATCTAATTCAAGTTCTGTATTTTCATCAAGCAAGGTTCGTATTTCATTTAATGTTAGCTTGCCTGGATGTAATAAAAATTTCATATTAATCATTTAACCTTTAATCATTGGTAGCTTTAATTGATGTTCTTTCGCACATTGAATAGCGATGTCATATCCCGCATCAGCATGACGCATAACGCCTGTTGCAGGATCATTTGTTAAGACGCGTTTGAGACGCTTTGCAGCTGTATCTGAACCATCTGCAACAATGACCATACCAGCGTGTTGGGAAAATCCCA
Source organism: Gammaproteobacteria bacterium RIFCSPHIGHO2_12_FULL_42_10 (assembly GCA_001801625.1). Taxonomy (GTDB): domain Bacteria; phylum Pseudomonadota; class Gammaproteobacteria; order DSM-16500; family DSM-16500; genus Aquicella. Next base: position 11,571 of record MGYE01000065.1, on the reverse strand, counting down.
TGCCCACACCACCGCCGTGGTGTATGCTCACCCATGTTGCGCCGCTTGCGCAATTAAGTAGTGCATTCAAAAGTGGCCAATCAGAAACAGCATCCGAACCATCGCGCATGTTTTCTGTTTCGCGATTGGGGCTTGCAACTGAACCAGAATCCAGATGATCACGACCAATGACGATGGGTGCTGTGAGCTGGCCTAAACGTACCATTTCATTGAATGCCAATCCTAAGCGTGCGCGATCACCTAATCCTACCCAACAAATGCGCGCGGGTATTCCTTGGAAAGGAATGCGTTGTCTTGCCATATCAAGCCACAGATGAAGATGTTTATCATCTGGTAACAGCGCTTTTACTTTTTCATCTGTACGAAAAATATCTTCTGGATCGCCAGAAAGAGCTGCCCAACGAAATGGACCAATGCCACGACAAAATAAAGGACGAATATATGCCGGAACAAATCCAGGGAAATCAAAAGCGTTCTCAACTCCCATTTCCTTGGCCATTTGTCGAATATTATTGCCATAATCAAACGTTGGGATGCCTTGCTGATGAAAGGCAAGCATCGCTTTCACTTGAATTGCCATTGATTCTTTTGCAGCTTGAATCATACGAGCAGGATCTGATTTTCTCATGACTTCTGCTTCTTCGAGTGTCATATTAAGCGGCAAATAACCATTCAGTGGATCATGCGCACTGGTTTGATCGGTAACCATATCTGGTTTCACACCACGTTTGACTAATTTAGAAAAAACATCGGCAGCATTGCCTAATAATCCCACTGAAACTGGTTTACCAGAGGTTTTATGTTGTTGTATGAAGTCCAATGCTCCATCAAGAGAGGTGGCTTGTTTATCTAAATAGCCTGTCTCCAGTCGGCGTTGAATGCGTTTTGGGTCACACTCAACTGCTAGCATTGATGCACCAGCCATCGTTGCAGCAAGCGGTTGAGCGCCTCCCATTCCACCTAATCCGCCAGTTAAAATCCATTTGCCGCGTAAATCGCCAGCATAATGTTGTCTACCCGCTTCACTAAATGTTTCATACGTTCCCTGCACGATTCCTTGACTGCCAATATAAATCCAAGAACCAGCCGTCATTTGGCCATACATCATCAATCCTTTTTTATCGAGCTCGTGAAATTGATCCCACGTTGCCCAATGTGGAACGAGATTAGAATTAGCAATGAGTACACGCGGTGCGTCTGAATGTGTCTTAAAGATTCCAACAGGTTTTCCGGATTGTATGAGTAACGTTTCATCGTCATTTAAATTTGTTAACGATTCGATGATAGCATCGTAGCATGCCCAATCACGTGCTGCGCGACCCATACCGCCATACACTACTAAATCACTGGGATTTTCTGCGACATTCGGATCAAGATTATTCATAAGCATGCGAATGGCAGCTTCAATCAACCAACTTTTTGCTGATAACTTTGTTCCATGAGGTGCATGAATGATGCGGCTTGTGTCATGACGAAGAGAGGTTTTCACTGTAATTACCTGATAAATGGTTGATGATGATGAATAATTTCATAAATAAAATTAGCAGCAACTTTCGCTGTGCGATGATCAATATCAAATGGCGGCGATAATTCAGCTAAATCATAACTAATCATTTTACCAGACGAAGCTAATTGACGCACAAGTGGCACAATTTGCCAAGGATTTAATCCCATCGCTTGTGGTGCACTGACACCGGGTGCATATGCTGCTGCAAAAACATCAAGGCATAAACTTAAATAAATAATTTGATTTTGATCAACAATACGATCAACAAAATTCACACATTTTTCCATGAACCCCATATGTAAATCATCGGCAAAAATGATATTTGCATGATAATGTTTTGCTGTTTCAAATAATTGTTTTGCATTGCCTGCATGTTGAATGCCGATACAATTGTAATCAAGATGGCGTTTGGTTGATTCATGCGCCAGCGCTATCTGTAAAAATGGTGTACCTGAACTACCTAATTGATGTGGCAATAATGGTCGCATATCGAAATGCGCATCAAAATTAATGATGCCAAGCCGTTCTGTTGGATATTGCTCTGCAATGCCTTGATAATGTCCCCATGCTAACTCATGCCCACCGCCTAATACGATAGGTATGATGTCATGTGCTAATAATAAGTGAACGAGTTCACCCAGTGCGGCTTGTGCGTTTTCTAAATCCCCATCTTTGCAGATAATATTTCCTGCATCGTAACAAACAATATTTTGTTTTTGAATGGGAAATTTTGCTAATGTTTTTTTAATTTGATCGGGTCCCTGAGCGGCCCCAGTACGGCCTAAATTTCGCTTGATACCTTCATCACAAGCAAATCCAAGCAATGCAAGACAATTTCTGCCAAAATTTTTTGGCAGATTTCTTTGTAAATCGAGTAATTGAATGACTTGAAAAAAATAAGACGCTTCTGGCGAATCTATACGTCCTTGCCAATTTTCTTTGCTAGGTATTTGATATCGACTAGTCCATGCCATAGCGAGATACTCCAGAAAACAATTATTGTATTCTCATGTAGTTGTTCCATAATGGCAAGTTATAGATAACATTAACCATAAATAATGGCTAAAAATATGCAAGAAAAATTTTGGGATTCCCTTTGGACGAATGCACAAATTTGTACAGCTGAAAATGGCTATGGGCTGATACATGCGGGTGCAATAGCAGTAAAAAATGGAAAATTTTCTTGGATTGGCAAGATGAAAGAATTACCAGGGAATCCTCATGATCTTGCAATCAATGTGCATGATTTATGTGATAAAACGATTACCCCGGGTTTCATTGATTGTCATACACACCTCATTTATGGCGGCAATCGTGCAAAAGAATTTGAATTACGTTTGCAAGGTGTGACTTATGAAGAGATTGCCAAACAAGGTGGTGGTATTCAATCGACAGTCACCGCAACGCGCAATATGTCTCATGAAGAATTATTACAACAAAGTTTGCTGCGTGTTAAAGCACTCATGCAAACTGGCGTGACGACCATCGAAATAAAATCTGGTTATGGGTTAGATTGGGAAACAGAAGCAAAAATATTACAAGTAGCAGCGATGTTAGAAAATGATTTGCCAATCACTGTCAAGAAAACTTTTCTGGGTGCACACAGTGTTCCAAAAGAATTTAAACAAGATTCGGATAAATACGTTGATTTAATTTGTGAAGCAATGATTCCGCGTATTGCAAAAGAAAAATTAGCGAATGCAGTGGATGTTTTTTGTGAAAAAATCGCATTTTCATTACCACAAACTAAACGAATTTTTGCGACAGCTATTCAATATGGACTTGCAGTGAAATGTCATGCTGAACAACTATCTGATTCAGGTGCAGCAAAATTAGCAGCTTCATTTCATGCGCTTTCCGTTGATCATCTTGAATATTTATCAGTAGAAGGCGTGCATGCCCTTGCTGAGTCTGGTACCGTTGCAGTATTACTTCCCGCAGCTTTTTATTTTTTGCGTGAAAAAAAATTACCTCCCATCGATTTATTACGCCAATTGCATGTGCCAATGGCACTAGCATCAGATTGTAATCCTGGTACATCACCAACCACATCCATGTTATTGGTATTGAATATGGCATGTACATTATTTTCATTGACACCAGAAGAAGCATTATTGGGTGTGACGATACATGCTGCAAAAGCGTTAGGTATTCAGCAAACGCATGGATCAATCAGCATTGACAAAACAGCTGATTTTGCTATATGGGATGTAACACACCCCGCTGAACTCGCTTATTACGTTGGATACAATCCATTATGTTCTTTGATAAAAGAAGGAAAATTTGTTAATTTGTTTTGATGCAACAACGCCACTTGCAAATCTTAGTTGCGCGTTATGCGTTTAGGTCGTTTCCAAGATGGAACAGTGCGTTGTTTTAAGACATGCGTGATGGTGAGTTCGTTGGGTGGCGTTGAGTGCGTGACTGTTGAGCCAGCGCCTATTGTTGTGCCTTCTTTAACGATGAGGGGGGCGACGAGTTGAGTGTCTGAGCCAATGTGCACATCATTTTCGATAATGGTTTTGTGTTTATTGGCGCCGTCATAATTGCAAGTGATCGTGCCTGCGCCAACGTTGACGCGTTGTCCCATTTCGCAATCACCGATGTAACTTAAATGATTGATTTTAGAAGATGCTTCGATGGTGCTTTGCTTAACTTCAACAAAATTACCGATGTGTACATTATCTTTCAGCGTTGTTTCTGGACGAATACGTGCAAAAGGGCCGATTATGCAACCACAAGCAACGTTTGCGCCATCGATGATGGAGTGCGCGCGAACATGCACATGATCTGCGAGTGTGGTATTACGTAAAATAACATGAGGCCCAATGATGGAATTTTGTCCAATGACGACACGCCCTTCTAAGATTACATTCACATCGATAGTGACATCGGGTGCAATCTGTATATCGCCGCGGATATCTAGTCGATTGGGATCGAACAAGGTGACGCCTTGCGCCATGAGTTTATCCGCTTGTTCTCGCTGATAGAGTCTTTCTAAGTGCGCCAGTTGATTGCGCGTATTAATGCCCAATACTTCATCTGTTTTCTCTGAAATAACGGCGTGAATTTCAATATGATCTTTTGTGGCAAAACCGATGATATCTGGCAAATAATATTCGCCTTGTTGGTTGTTGTTTTGGATGCACGATAGATACTTTTTTAATAGCTCGCATGGGATGAGATAAATGCCCGCATTAATTTCAGTGATTGCTTGCTCGCTTTCCGTTGCATCTTTTTCTTCAACGATACCGATAATATGATTTTTACTATCACGTTTGATGCGTCCGTAATGTGTAGGACAAGAAAGATTGGCTGTGACAATGCCAATAGCGTGATCATTGGTAGTCTGGATGAGTTGATTGAGCGTTTTTAAAGTGATGAGTGGCATATCACCATAAAGGACCAAGACGCGATCCGCTGCGCGTATAGCGGGGAGTGCTTGTAATAGCGCATGAGCGGTGCCTAATTGTTCTTTTTGCTCAATCCATTGCACAGAATAGGCCGCATGATAGTCTTGAACAGATTTTCCTTGGTGACCATGAATCACAATGGGGGGTGGTAGTGTAGCTAGCGAGAGTGATTTCTGGATAACATGTTCCAATAGAGTCTTGCCGCCTATATGATGCATCACCTTTGGCATAGCAGAATGCATACGTGTTCCGCTGCCCGCCGCTAAAATAACAATTTGTATAGTCATAACGTTTGTAATCGCTTAATGAGTTCTTGAATGGTCTCATCTTCTGCAATCATTTTATCAATTGACAGACAGGCAACATGCTCTAATTTATCAGAAATAGCATTGATCATAAATGAAAACTGAGTGAGCGGTTGAACGATGCCATGCTCATTGATGACCAAGATAGGATCTTCTTCTCCGCTATAGGCTTGATGAGGTGTTTGAATCAGCGTGAGTTGCCAATCTTGATACTGTTTGTGATGTTGCTTGAATGTTTGAAGTATGCCTGTAACGGCAGACCAGTCTGTGTGATCTAGTCGAAGAATTTTTGGCGACTGTCGGTATCTTAAGCGTGATGCAATTTTTGAAGCAGGATGGGCGTCTTCTCTATCGGATAAATATCGAATTAATAAAAAAACATCATCGTCGCATAGCTCTTTATAGTTCGAATAATTTTTCTCAATAAATTGTTGTTTTTTATTTTCATTGGGTGTTGCATCTTTGGTTTGATTGAATTGATTAACGGCCATGAGTAATTGGCCTAAGCGAGATTTGCGAATGGAGGCATAAGGCGTATAACTACCCAGACTTTCTGCAAGACTTGATAGTAATTGTACCAATAAGTATTCAAGTGCTAATTTTTTATGAGCTTGATAAATATTACGAGTCATTAATCGTCTTGCCATGAGGTAATGCTCAACGACACCCGTTCCTTTGTAATTGATGCCTAATCGTTCACCGGTTTTCGACGGGACAATGGTCATGCAATGTAGCATCCATTGAAGATCGAATTCGCCGTATCGCACACCGCAAAAATGACTGTCTCGCAATAAGTAATCTAGTCGATCTGCATCCATTTGAGAGGAAACAATATCAGCGAGTACAGGGTTCCGCACGGATCGATGCATAATCATATTAGCAATATCGCGGAACTTTTCTTCTGTTAAGTGGTAGCGCGGATTACGTTGATTGTATTCTTTAAAAAAGGCTGATGTGCCATAGTCTACAAGAAAACGTTCTGTCCAATCTTCATGGCGAATACGTTTTTGGTGAAAGACGCCTTCAAAGGCGTGTGAAAATGGACCATGCCCAATATCGTGCAAGAGTCCTGCAATCATAACGAGCTGACGTTCTTCATCAGCCAGCCCAATTTTTTGAGCGATTTGGCAAGCGATATAGCAGCAACCCAGTGAATGATTGAATCGCGTATGTACCGCGCCTGGGAAGACGAAGTCACCCATGCCTAATTGTTTAATATGTCTTAGGCGCTGAAAGTGAGGACTATCGATAAACGGTTTGACCCATTGATCTTCAATGTGAGTAAATTGCATGGAACCATGCACGGGATCTTTGATTACATGAAAACGCATAGCGTCTATTCTATTCATGGCAATAAGTATTTAAAGCCTGCTCATAAGCTTCAAAGGCGCTTTCTTCGGGACAAACAAAGTAGACCATTGTTATTTCGGGATGTAATTCAATAAAATTGGCTGTTTCCTTGATAGCAACAATAGCGGCTTGGTTTGCAGGGTAGCCGAAGATGCCACAGCTAATTGCTGGAAAGGCGATGTTGGCGATGTTGTTTTCTAGGGCGAGTTTTAAGCTTTCGTAATAGCAAGATGCTAATAGTTTTGATTCACCCTTGTTGCCGCCACGCCAAATAGGTCCAACAGTGTGAATAATATATTTTGCTTGTAAATTGAACCCTTTTGTTATTTTGGCTTGCCCAACAGGGCAATTGTGTAGTGCACGACAGGCAATGTTTAGTTCAGGGCCAGCGGCTTTGTGAATGGCACCGTTGACACCTGCGCCATCTTCTAGTGCGTTATTGGCAGCATTAACAATGGCATCGACGTGTAATTGCGTAATATCTTCTTTGAGTAATCTTAGTTTATCTCCCATCATCATTGACTTCTTATGTGAAATATTTAGATTAACCGCATTATACCCATTCAATTTAAAGATGATATAAAATTAATTCTTCTAAAGAAAATGGTATCAAGCTATAATAACAAATAAAATACAAACTTATTTAGAAATGTGCAAAATGGTAGCAATTTTTAACTGATAGTAGGCGGTGTAATGGGTATCACGCAATTTCAGTTGAATTTGCGTTTAAGACACGGATAAAGGACGGTGTCATGGCAAAGAAACGTGGTTTAGGTAAATCATTAGAAGCGCTACTTGCATACGGCGAACAATCTTTCAGAGCAGCGGCAGAAACACAAGATGAATGCGCGACTCTCTCCTTTTTGCCGATTGATCAGATTGAACGCAGCCCCTACCAGCCTCGTCAAGTGATTGATCCAGAGGCGCTTTCGGAATTAGCAGATTCAATACGCGCGCAAGGGGTTGTGCAGCCGCTCGTTGTACGAAAGTCTCATGATAAATATGAAATTATTGCGGGCGAGAGACGATTGCATGCCGCACGTCTTGCAGGATTGACCGTTGTCCCCGCCGTGATTCGCCATGTTTCTGATCATGCTGCCATGACGATTGCGTTGATCGAAAATATTCAACGTGAAAATTTAAATGCGATTGAAATGGCTGAGGCGATGCAGAAGTTAATTGATGAATTAGGACTAACGCACCAGGAGCTTGCAAAATCCATTGGTAAGTCGCGCGCCAGTATCACTAATTATTTGCGTTTGTTGTCGTTACCCATAGAGATTAAAACATTATTGTTGCAGAAACAGCTAGAAATGGGGCATGCACGCGCATTGATTGGCTTACCAGAATCGATTCAAACGCGACTTGCGCAACAAATTGTTGAAAAGAATTTGTCTGTTCGTGAAACAGAGCAAGCAGTGAAGCGTTTAACGAGTCCTGCTTTAGAGACTTCAGAGGCATTGCCTATACATCCAGATATTCTACATGTTACAGAATCATTATCACGTTTATTAAAACTCAAGGTTGAGATTAAGTCTCGTGCAAGTGGTTCAGGCAAGGTGATTATTAAATATCGTCACTTAGATGAATTGGAAAAACTGCTCGCGCAGTTTGAAGTCGTGGTGGCATGAGAGCAACAGGTTGTTGCTTTAAGCGTTGGCACGGGATATAGATTGATCCATATTAGCTAGAAACAAGAAAATAGGGAGTATTTTCATGTTTAACGGCGATCGACCCATTCAAAATGTCACATCAGATCGACTGAATCGAGCATTGTTTTCAAAGTATCTTGCACGTTCAATGCTTGATCATATTGAACCAGATAGTTTTGTAGTGGGTCTTTATGGTGGTTGGGGGGTGGGGAAAACATCTATTATTAATTTAATTCTGGAAGAATTAAATGTTGCTGCCAGCAATATGCTAGATAGTGAAAAGCCGATTGTTTTAAATTTCAGCCCATGGAGTTATTCGGGCCAGAATGAATTAATTTATAGTTTCTTTCGTCGGTTGTCGTCAGCGTTGCGTCGTGTCGAATATCTTGAAAATGCAGATCGCATTATTTATTTGTTAGAATTGTACGTTTCATTTTTTACGCATAAACCCGTTCCGCATATTTTGCAGTCTAAACATTCACTGCTTGATAGATTATTTTTTAAGAAACATGAAGTCGTTTATGGATGGGAGTCTGGTCGCGATTTAACACTGGTTAAAGCGGAACTCAATCAGTTATTAGGCCAACAGAAACATAAAATTATTATCATCATTGATAATATTTCCAGGCTGTATCCGTCTGAAATCAAACAAATCTTTCAGATTGTAAAATCGATGGGAGATTATTCAAATACAGCCTATTTACTTGCCTTTGATAAAACAACGGTTGTGCGATCTATCAATAGTCTCGACGGATCAGATGGTGAAGCGTTGCTTGAGAAGATCATTCAACTGCCTTTTGAAATTCCTGCTATTTTAGCACAGGATATTGAAAACATTCTGGCAGATAGACTGTTAGATATTATTAAATTAGCACCGGAAGAATCGTGGCGTGCCACTTATTGGGCTGATATTTATTACAGTTCCTTACGATATTTTTTTGAAAATTGTAGAGATATTACACGTTTTATTAATACATTAAATTTTAGCTATACACGATTACGCGATGTCGTGAACCCTGTCGATTTTTTTGCGTTAACAGCGATTGAAGTATTTATGCCAGAGATTTACTGTGGCATACGCGATAATAAAGATTTATTTACTGATTTTTTAGATCACGCGACTTCTTTCGATGAAGTGAAGGTGCAGCAAGATAAAATACGTTGTGATGAGATACTTGCTCGTAATCAGCGTATTTCGCATGAGTTGTTGCTAGAATTATTGTTGCGTCTTTTTCCACGTTTGCGACGTATTTATCAGCCTGAGTTTTCTTTTTATTATTCAGACGCCTCGGCAAGAAATTTACGTCGTCTTTGCAACCCCGATTTATTTGATGCTTATTTTCGTTTATCCATTCAATCGGGTCAAATGCCTCAGTCTGAATTTGAGACGATTCTTGCATTAGCAGCAGATGCTAATCGTTTTAATCAAGCTGTTGTTCGATTGATACAGGATCGGCGTATTGCTAAATTCTTAGATCTGCTTGATGGGAAAGCATTGCTACATGTTCCAGAATCACAGATGGCTGCGATCGTCAATGCTTTATTGGATAACGGCGACTCTCTGCCAGAAAGATTACCTGGACCACTCAGCCTAGAACTTTCTACCCGCGTGCATCGTATTATTCATACCTTATTGCAGCGTATCAAAAAACCCAATGATCGTTTGCAATTAATGCAGAACGCGATCATGCATGCTACGAATAGTCTCTACATTATTATTCAAGAAGTATTAGCAGCAGAACAAGAACACCAGTCAGAAGAAATGGTCTTTTTGCCAATCGAATTTCGTGATTTTACGCCGGAACAGTTGGCTGCATTAAAGCATGCAGCCAGACAGAAAATGGCTGTGTGGGCAAAAGACGGTCGTCTTGCAGAACATCCTAAACTATTATCGATTCTGAATGCTTGGTGTCATTTTGGAGAGACGATTGCCTGCCAACAATTTGTTCGAGAAATGACAAATGAAGACCGCGGTATGGTAACGTTTTTACGTGCATCGCTTGCTCTGCCTATAGAAGAGGCAATGACAAAGTATAAAATTGATCCATCGTGGCGAAAATATCTTGATGAGATCAATACATTGATTTCTTCTCAGCAATTAGAAGCGCATGCAAAATTATTGTTCGAGGATCCCTACTTTGAAAAATTAGAAGAACAAGAGCAGCTTGCTTTGATGATTTTTTTAGATTTATCGAATGTGAAAACGAATAAGATTATCCCTAAAACAACGATTTAATGATCAGTACACCCGCGAGTGCGGAGCCATTGTATATGCAATGTGTTGCAGAACGATTTGCAAATAAGCCTGCTCGCAATGGTTGTGTGGGTGGATGATGATTTTAAAAACAGCTAGTCTGCCGGATTTTGTGATTGCGGTTGTCAATGAAAAAGGGACAGAACAACTGTTTACGGGAGAGTATGATGATTTTTGCGAGCCAGGCACTTATTTGTGTCGTCAATGTGGCCATGCATTGTTTCGTTCGAGCGCTAAATTTAATGCTAGTTGTGGCTGGCCGAGTTTTGATGAAGAAATAAAGCATGCTGTGTTGCGTGAGCCTGATAGTGATGGTCGTCGTATTGAGATTTTGTGCGCACGGTGTCGTGCGCATTTAGGTCATGTTTTTGAAGGTGAAAATTTTACGCCGAAAAATGCACGCCATTGTGTGAATTCTTTGAGTTTGGATTTTGTTTCGGATCTCAACATAGAAGAGACTGAAGAAGCTATTTTTGCAGCGGGTTGCTTTTGGGGCGTAGAATCTTTATTTCAGCAGTTGTCGGGCGTGATTAAAACAGAAGTGGGTTACACGGGCGGTCAGAAAAAGCATCCAACGTATGAAGAAGTCTGTAGAGGGCAGACGGGGCATTATGAAGCAATTCGCGTGATTTACGATCCTCTAAAAATAAATTACGAGGCGTTGACAAAATATTTTTTTGAAATTCATAATCCGACTCAAATAAACAGCCAAGGCCCTGATCATGGTGAGCAATACCAGAGTGCGATTTTTTATTACAATGCAGAGCAGCTTGCATTAGCACAACAGTTAGTTCAGAAATTAGAAAAAATGAAATATGCTGTCACAACAAAAATCTTACCCATGAGTGTTTTTTGGCGCGCCGAAACATATCATCAAAATTATTACGCTAAATCGGGTAAGCATCCTTATTGTCATGTTTATGAGAAGAAGTTTCCTGTATGATCATTGTGTTTTCTTTTAATGCTTGCACCCAATGGCGTTAATTTTTCTTCAACAAGATCTCACTATCGCAATTTCATCACAATCATGCTATATTTGCTCAAAATATATTCATAATGAATCCTTATATACCAGGATGTATGATGGACA
>MGYE01000064.1 GCA_001801625.1 Gammaproteobacteria bacterium RIFCSPHIGHO2_12_FULL_42_10 | reverse complement strand
AAGACAACATGATGAGGTGACTCGGCAAAAAGCTTGAGAAATTTATCAGAAATTTCCTGTGGATTTTTGCTGATATCCCAAAGCAGTAATTTACGATAATCCTTAGTGCACGGCAGCAGCGCTTCCAGCATCTCCAGAAATTTGGGTTGGAAAGTGACTATCGGGGTTTGATCTTTGCTATACCAAACATAAGTCTTAAAAAGCTCATCCAGCGCCTGGTCGTATTCCAGGCTCAATTTATCACGCCCGTACTTTGTTTTTGCCAATACGAAAATTGCCGCATATGCAGTTGCCGAAAGATACCGACCAAACAATCCAATGCCCAATAAAGCAGTGACACCCGCAGCAGCAGCAAAAGCCACTTTGTCAAATTTATGTAAAGCATCGCGTTTGGTGATGAAATCATTTAAGTTGTCATCGAGACACTGCAAATGACGCTTGTCCTGCAAGTTAAATTTTTCCGTCTCGAAATCAACCCTTCTCGTGAGATCTTCACTCTGAGCAAAAAGATAACCGCCAATCGCTGAAAAAATATCTCTGACAGATGCCATAAAATGATTCCTTTTAATTATTAGATTGTGACGATACCTCTACGGGTATATATATCTCATTAGTAGCGGGGAAGGAAGATAGCAGAGTAAGGAAAAATTAACCTGACTTGGGGCTTAATTTTTGTTCGGCTGGTTTTAGTGCACCGGGAATTTTTTCACAAATTTCGGTCACATCGGCAAAGTTTCTGATACTTTGCAGGCCGCCGTCTTTTTCGGTGAAGGCTTTGTGTACGGCAAGCTGGGCTGAAGTTCGTTCCACAGAGAGGAATCCGAAAGTGCGTGATGGTTTGCTCTCCAGCAAAATCTTGGCCATGATCATATCGGCCATGGACTCACGCACATTGACGCCTGTTTCAAGATTGAAAGGATATCTGTCGATAACTTTATTAATCGTTTCATCATTCAGGCCATGAAGACTGCTCACTAATGAAATCAGTGCCGCGGTACGCAGTGCAGTTTTCACATCGCTTTCAGGAATACTCAAATGACGCGGATTCGGAATGGTGTGGACTTTACCTTGACTATCATTTTCCCATTCAATGATGCCAGTGTGGATATCCACTGTGCATGGATAAACATGTTTGAGCGCGACAACACTTATCCCTGCTGCATGAGATTTGAGAATCTCCACGGCAAGCCGAGTCATAACATTTGTCAGTCCATTGTCTGGTTTCACATCCATGCTCCACTCCTCTCATAGTGCGGCACGTGTGTTGGCAGATCTTTTTTTATTCTTGCTTCAAGTATAGCAAACTACTAACAACATCCGTTGCATCACGACTTAGGGATTTCCCTAATGCGAAATATCAAAAATGATTATTTTACAATTGCATGGGGAGAGGGCAGCAGTACTGCCCTCACTCTATATTTATATAGACGGGATTTTGACGACGGGATCAACCTCGGCATCATAATTCACACCATCGATATTGAACCCAAACAATCGATAGAATTCATCACAATAACCATCCAGATCCGTCAGTGATTTCACATTTTCCGTTGTCACTTGCGGCCATATCTCTTCTATCTTGCGTTGAATATCTTGTTCCATCTCGAGATCATCGACGCGAATAAATCCGTCCTTATCACGTGCCGGGGGATGTGGCGCGTATAAATGTTCCCGGAACAATCTGTCCATCTGTTCGATACAACCTTCGTGTGTGCCCTTCTCTTTCATCAACTTAAAGAGGATAGACATGTAAAGTGGCACGACAGGAATAGCAGCGCTTGCTTGTGTCACCACAGCTTTATCAACGGATACAATTGCTTCGCCGTGCAATGCGGCAAGTTTGCCCTGTAATTTGTCGGCAGTGGCTTTCAGATGTTCCTTGGCTTTGCCAATGGTTCCATTTTTATAAACAGCATGTGTCAACACTGGGCCGATATACGAATAGGCAACTGTCTTCACATTTGGTGCCAGCAAGTTTTCACTTGCCAGTTGGTCTATCCACATTTCCCAATCTTCACCGCCCATCACTGCAATAGTGTTTGCAATTTCTTCCTCATTCGCAGGTTCAATCGTCACATCTTTGACTTCACCGCGAAACGCATCGACAGTCTTGCCAACAAATGGTTGGCCTATGGGTTTCAAGGCTGATGAATAAATTTGTCCGGTGACAGGGTGCACACGACGCGGTGATGCGAGGCTGTAGATCACCAGATCCACTTGCTGCAAGTCACGCCGGATTAAATCCATCACTGCATCTTTGATAGATTGTGAATAGGCATCGCCGTTAATACTCTTGGCATAAAAACCATCGAGATGCGCCTGCTTCTCAAATGCGGCCGTGTTATACCAGCCAGGTGAGGCAGTCCGCTTTTCATCTGCTTCCTTTTCAAAAAAGACGCCAATGGTTTTTGCATGGCAGCCGTAGGTAGCAGCAATGCGACTGGCAAGCCCGTAACCGGTGGAAGCTCCAATCACCAGCACATTACGGGGGCCATCAAAACGCCCGCATGCCTTTACATATTGAATCTGTTCCGCTACTGATTTGGCACACCCTTCAGGATGCGCTGTCGTGCAAATGAATCCGCGAATTTTAGGTCTGATGATCATCATTATTCTCTTTTATAAGTCTAACTATTTTATGACTGTGCGCCACGTCCCCCGCTGGCATCCTGTCAGATATGCAATCCAGAGGTGGTGCTAGTGTACCAGCAATGAAGATGGATTCAACCGCAACGACATCGCGCATGAATCTGCAGATATTCTTTCTGAAAGTATATTTACAGTGTTTTTTGTAAATTTTTAAAAAAAATAATTTGAATTTTGTGTCGAGTGAATACATTCATACACCAAGTAGTATTCCGTACTGCATGTCATTGTTCCCCATGTTAGACTCTTAACAAGCGCAATCACTTCAGAAGTGTCACTCGCACTAATTAGTAATTTCCCTAATAGTTCTATACTTTTATGAGTGCTAATGTTAAATTTATAATTGTATTGTTAACAATAGGAAGGAAACTCGTCATGGCAAGAAGCAAGAAAAAAGTTGTAAAAGCTGCAAAACCAAAGCGTCGTAAAGTTGCTAAGAAAGGCAAGGCAACTAAAGCACGCAAAGTACGTAAAGCAAGAAAAACTGCTAAGCGTAAAACACGTAAGGCCGCTCCTAAGAAAGCCAAGCGTAAATCAAAACGTAAAACCAAAGCAGTCGCCGGCGCAGCTAAACCAGCAAAGCGCAGACGTAAAAAGGCTGCTAAGAAGTAAGGAAGTAGCTTCCAAAATTAAGCCCTGCTTGCAGGGCTTAATTATTTGTGGGACCTCTGTTTTGCTGTTTTTCATCTGATCTACATCTTCATTGGCAATATCATCAATTCCTTACCACGAAAATGTAAGTAATGCTGTAACAGCAAGGGGGTCTGATTATGCAGATACCACTTGATAAAGTTCTCATGGGGAAAGATCAGCCGGCTGGTAAAGTAGATGCCGTGTGGATACCTTGCGCCAACCTGGTCTGCCAGCCGTTCCAGTTCGTAAACCGAATCCGTACCGAACGCGGTATAAGCCTCTGCTGGTATCTGGTATTGATGACAATACTTTACAAAATAATCCATCATGCCGTTTACTTTGTTTTCCATTGCCGCCAGTTCGTATTCACCACGATAACTTTCAGCATCCACTTCACCGACACTCAGAAACACATAATTCTTAAACTGCCCCGGGAACAAGCGCATCACCGATAACAGGGTATGCATACCGACACTCATGCTGTTGAGAAATATAATTGCCGTAGGTGCTTGCGGATCGAGAACATGCGGGGTGTCATGCTCGTCAGTAATCGGCTGGCATAACAAACTATCCAGCGCCGACAGTTTGTTTTTTACGAAATGATAATGCCGCCTGATAAACAGACAGGTAACAACGATAATCGCGGTGATGACTAGCGTCGTCCAGCCGCCGCCCAAGAATTTATAATATAAAGTAATACACAAAATACTGGCGGTGATAACACAAGCCAGAATGGAAAACAGGAAATGCCAAAACCAGGTTGGTGTGTTGCGATGACGAGCCCAGTAGACTGCCACACCCAGTAGCGACAAAGTAAACGTGATAAACACATTAATACTATAAAGGACGACTAGCAGTGTTACCTTGCCCTTTGTCCAGAACAACACTAAACATGCCATCACGCCAAACAGTATCAACCCGTTCTGGACAACCAGTCGGTTTGATAAATACTGAAAACGTTTTGGTAGCCAGCCATCCGCCGCCATATTCGCAAGCACCGAAGGACCCGCGGCAAAGCCAGCATTGGCAGCAATCAGTAACAAGCCTGCTTCCAGTTCCAGCGTCAGCACCAGAAGAGTTTGTCCCGTCCAGCTATCTCCAAGAATGCTGCTAAAGACCACTGCATTTAACGTTTTGCCAGGAACAGGTGCAGCATTCCACAACAGATACAAGAGAATTAAACCACCCGCCAGGAAGCTTAGCGACACCGCCATATAAAGCATGGTGCGCTTACCAGTTTGGACACGTGGCACAGCCAGATGCTGCACATTGTTGGAAACAGCCTCGATTCCGGTATAAGTTCCGGAACCAAGCGAGTACGCATGAAGCATCAGGCCAATCACAGCAAACCAGCCTATGCTCTGTGCCATCAAATTGGTTTGCAGCAAGGCATCCGGTACAACATGCGACAATCCTTGCGCGTGCGCTGCAATTCCATAAATGATTAATCCTACATGCAATATGATGAAGCCGAGAAAAATTGGCAGCAGGACGATGATGGTTTCCTTGCGGCCGCGCAGATTCATCATCATGAGCAAAACAATAAAACCGCCTGCAAGATATAATTTATATTCAGCCATCCCTAACGGCAGAAAACTGAAAATGGCATCTGCACCACTGGCGACAGAAATCGCGATCGTCAAAACATAGTCGACTATCAGCGCGGCGCCAGACACCAGACCCACGTAAGGATGTAACAGTTTGGTTGCAACTTTGTAACCACCACCGCCGCTGGGGAATAGCTCAATCACCTGGTTGTAACCAAGGCTGATAATAAAGACGGTAGCGATGGTGAACACGGAAATAAATATTGCCAGATTTGAATTTACACCGAGAGCAAGATAGGCTTCTTCAGGACCGTAACACGATGATGACAAAGCGTCTGCGCCAAGACCAATCCAGGCAAGGAATGCAACCAGTGCCAGCTTATCCCTTGTCACTGACTGCATGGGGTTTAAAGGAGCACCCAGTAATATGAGCTTTATTCTATCCAGCATTCATCATTGTCCTTTAAGCGATACATGCGCTGACGAGGAGAGATTACCAGCACATCAAGATTTCGTCGGCCTGTCAGTCTCGGCCAACTTAACATTGTCAGGTTCTTTATGTATTTTCACTTTCGGCACAACGGCTGGCTTTTGATTTTCAACCAACACTTTTTTGGGACGCAGGG
>MGYE01000063.1:28986-38625 GCA_001801625.1 Gammaproteobacteria bacterium RIFCSPHIGHO2_12_FULL_42_10 | reverse complement strand
GGCGAAGGTCGTGGGTTCGATCCCCTCAGCACCCACGTTGTAATTATTGTGACGAATATTGCAAGGAGTGGTAGTTCAGTTGGTTAGAACACCGGCCTGTCACGCCGGGGGTCGCGGGTTCGAGTCCCGTCCACTCCGAAAGTTTATAGCGTTATTTTAGAGAGTCATACATGCTTCAAGCCATTCGCGAGCACACACAAGGCTGGATTGCTGGCGCAATAACCACCATTCTCATTCTAACTTTTGCGTTATGGGGCATTCACAGTTATTTCACCGGCCCCACCGATCATCACAATGTTGCAACTGTCAATGGCATCAATATCACCAAAGATCAGCTCAATATGGCCTATGAACGTCTGCGCCGCCAAGCGCAAGCACAGTATGACATCGCAATCACCAATCAAGATGCGGCAGCATTAAAAAATAAAGCGCTACAAGCCTTAATTGATATTTCTGTATTGCGATATACCTCTATTAAACAAGGATTCAGAATAGCCGATCAACAAATTGACTTTTACTTAGAAAGCATGCCGGAATTTCAAGTCGATGGGCAATTCTCCGTCGATCGTTTTCAATCCGTCATCGCATCCACCGCCATGTCCATGAGCGACTTTCTTGAACTAGCACGTACAAGTTTACTGATTGATCAACCACGGCTAGGTATATTACTCACTGCTTTTTCATTGGCAGATGAAACGCGCTACACCATCGCTCTCGTTAATGAAGAACGCAACATTGACTATATGGTTATTCCGTTTTCGCACTTCTCTACACAATCGATGATGATCACGCCCGATCAAATTAAAGCCTATTATACCGCCAATCAGAACGAATTCATGACACCAGAACAAGTCAATGTGGAATATCTCTTGCTATCGGTCAATCAGCTTAAAATAACGTTTCAGCCCACGGACGCCATGCTAAATACCTATTATAATAACAACATCAATGCTTACACTGAACCCGCTCATTGGAAATTAATGACAATGACTGTGCCAGTCGCTCAAAATACTTCTCATGAACAAACTGATGAAGCACAAAAAAGGGCGGAAGAAACGGTACATGCATTAAAAAATAATCTATCCCTGACGGGTGATTTTCATGATCTCAATAAAGGATGGCTCACACTCAATCAAATTCCAACAGAGTTACAGCAAAGTGTCGCTAGTCTCACGACACGCGGTCAAATTTCAGATCCCATTCAAACTGCTGATGGATTCGTTATCATAAAAGCAATAGATTATGTCCCACCTAAAACACAAACTTTCAATGCCGCACAAGATAAAATCAAAGCCGCCTACGTCAGACAGCACGCAGAAGAACAATTCACAACCATGCGTGACCAGCTTGCAGATCTCACTTATGAACATCCTGATTCATTGGAATCTGCATCAAAAACGCTACATCTCCCTATTTTAGCAAGCGAATTATTTACACAAGATAAACCGGGCAAAGATATTGCACAGTATAAAAAAGTACGCGAGGTTGCTTTTAGTGGTGATGTGTTAAGCGCACAAAATAACAGCGATGTTATTCAGCTGAATCCTGAAACTGTAATTGTGTTGCGTGTAAAATCCCATATACCCAGAACGTTGCTGGCGCTAAAGGATGTTACAAAACAAATAGAAGCAAAATTAGCATTGAATGAAGCAGAAAAACGGATTGCCACTCTGACTAGCACATTGCTAACTGAGCTACAGAATGGCAAAGATCCAGCACAAATTGCAGCAAGCAACCAACTCACCTGGACACACGCAAACTATATGGGTCGATACGCGACACATGTTGATCCTGCAATACTTGATACTGCATTTCGTCTACCAAACCCCACCACAACCAAACAAAAGACTGTCTATGGTAATATCAGACTATCAGGTGGTTATGCCATTATTGCACTCAATGCCGTTAAATCAGGGATTGCAAAAGATGCGAAACAAAACGAAATTTTTGCAGAGCAGGTTGAGCAAAGCGAAGGCGTGCTTGAATATGAATTATACAAACAAAGTCAAATCAGTGATGCAAAAATCGTAACGCAGATGAGCACAGACTCTTGACATCCTCTCTGGCCTAAAGACTGGAGATTCCTACCGTGCTCAGGCGACAAGCGCCTGAGTCACTTCAGTGGGTTCCTGTTTCATCGAGCAGCCTAACCGCACCGTCTCTCCGCAAGCTAACCGGGCGTGCCACGCCCTTAATCCTAAATTTTCAACATGCCAACCATGTGATCAAATTATTCGCAAAACTCATCGATAAGACAATATAATCCTAAATTTGGCAGTTCAAACCGTAATGAGAGGGGCTACAGCGTTGAAGATTAAAATCTTTTTCAATCTTTTTTAGCGAAGCCGTACTCAACGCGACGGTGAGTTAAAAAAGATTGAAAAAGATTTTAAGATTCAATGTTGTAGCCCCTCGCAATAGGTTTGAACTGCCGAATTTAGGATAATATGTGCTACAATATAATAACAATAGTGAGAATACAAAAAAGAGCAGTTAAACATGCCAAAAACGCCTCCTGATTGTCTAGATTGGCTATATTTTGAATCAAAAAAGATTAAAAATGAATATTCTGCGCAATTAGAGCCAGGTTCAGTGATCGATGTGGCCCGATTATTACAAGGCCGTCCATGCTTTAAAAAAACTAAATTAAGTCGCGCTACCGATCAGAAAACGTTATTACTAACAGCTTGGAATATATCATTATGGTCGGTTGATAAACGACAACAAATTGAAAAAAAACTGGATGAGTTATTAGATAAAAATTTTAAAATTTACCTGTTCATTAATGACCAATTTGTTTTATTAACAAAAGAGATGTTAAATAAAGAAGAAATTTTAAAAAAGTGTCCATTGACTCTTCCTGTTGATCATAAAACATTCACTGAATATGCTATTTCAAAAAATACGGCTTTCACACAAGATAACCTTGCTATTTTAGATGACACTACGATCCCTCGTTTACTGCATGCTAAATCACCTATAAAAGAAAGATGGTTATATTTAAGTGAGTTAAGAGCCTTACCCGCTGATAAGCTTATCCCATATTTAATCGATTTTAAAAAGTGTGATCCTGCCGTTACGCATATTATTGATGATGTGTACCCAAGCATTCAAAACGATCGTGTGATGCATGCAATAAAAGAGCAATTTACAGCAATCGATATTGAACAGAAATATCAAACTATTACGCTTAATCAACAAGAAATAATGGACAATAAAATACAAGCACTCTCTCCATTGATCGATCAGGCGCTATTTGAATCATGCTATATTGAAATTAATCGACAGACTCCAAGTGAAGAAGCATTTAAATTATTTTTTGATCAATTGCCTGAACCGAGATCATTGCATTGCAGATATTGCGATGTTGCTAACATTGATGATCTAGCAATGCAAGCATTACAATGCATTGTGCGCCAAAAAAAACTGAAGATATTGGATATCTGGCATAGCCATATCACTGTAGCACAACTCTCTCAACTGCTGTCACAAGCAGAAAATTTAGAAGGACTGGATTTATCTGGTTGTGAAAACTTAACAGATTCTTTCGACAATGCATGGAATCTATCTCAACTGAAGACATTGCATGTCAGGTATAGCAATATCACTGCAACGCAACTCTCTCAACTGCTGTCACAAGCAAAAGATTTAGAAGTGCTGGATTTATCTGGTTGTGAAAATTTAACAGCAGATCTTTTCGGGGATCAATTGAATCTATCTAAATTGAAGACATTGGATGTCGAGTATAGCCAGATCACTGCAGCGCAACTCTCTCAACTGCTGTTACGAGCAGAAAATTTAGAAGGACTGTATTTATATGGTTGTGAAAATTTAACAGATTCTTTCGACAATGCATTGAATCTATCTAAACTGAAGAAATTGTATGTCAATTTTAGTATCCCTGTAGCGCAACTCTCTCAATTGCTGTCACGAGCAGAAAATTTAGAAGTGCTGAGTTTATTTGAGTGTCAAAATTTAACAGCAGATCTTTTCGGAGATCAATTGAATCTATCTCAACTGAAGGCATTGGATGTCAGGAATAGCAATATCACTGTAGCGCAACTCTCTCAACTGCTGTCACGAGCAAAAGATTTAGAAGTGTTGGATTTATCTAGTTGTAAAAATTTAACAAATTCTTTCAACAATGCATTGAATTTATCTAAATTGAAGAAATTGAATGCCGGGGATAGCCATATCACTGCAACGCAACTCTCTCAACTGCTGTCACGAGCAAAAGATTTAGAAGTGTTGAATTTATATGGTTGTAAAAATTTAACAGATTCTTTCTGCAATACATTGAATTTATCTAACTTGAAGAAATTGGATGTCAGGAATAGCAATATCACTGTAGCGCAACTCTCTCAACTGCTGTCACGAGCAAAAGATTTAGAAGTGTTGGATTTATATGGTT
This sequence comes from Gammaproteobacteria bacterium RIFCSPHIGHO2_12_FULL_42_10, assembly GCA_001801625.1. Taxonomy (GTDB): domain Bacteria; phylum Pseudomonadota; class Gammaproteobacteria; order DSM-16500; family DSM-16500; genus Aquicella. The sequence continues at coordinate 34,214 of MGYE01000063.1, read as the reverse complement.
GTAAAAATTTAACAGATTCTTTCGGCGGTAATACATTGAATTTATCTAACCTGAAGAAATTGAATGCCGAGAATAGCAATATCACTGCAGTACAACTCTCTCAACTGCTGTCACGAGCAAAAGATTTAGAAGTGTTGGATTTATATGGTTGTAAAAATTTAACAGCAGATCCTTTCGGGGATCAATTGAATCTATCTCAACTGAAGGTATTGAATGTCGGGAATAGCAAGATCACTACAGCACAGCTCTCTCAACTGCTGTTACGAGCAGAAAATTTAGAAGAACTGGATTTATATGGTTGTAAAAATTTAACAGGTTCTTTCGACAATATATTGAATTTATCTAAACTGAAGACATTGGATGTCAGGGATAGCAATATCACTGCAACGCAACTCTCTCAACTGCGGTCAAAAGCAAAAGATTTAGTAGTACTCAATAATCCACCAACATATTGGCGGCAAGATACAGCTGCTCCCATTGGGAGATCATCTCTAACCACTGGCTTAGTTTCTTTAACGGGAACTGCTACTGCTAAGCAAGATCATCCCCAACCAGCAGTTCCCGCTAAAGAAACGACCTTAGACATGGCGCGGGCTTCAGCCGACACAAAAGAATCTTTTTCGCCGCCTGATTCCGGGGAAATGCCTATATCAGTGGTTTCAGACAATTCCTCAGCGGGAACAGCTGATGCCCAACCCTCTCCCAGCACAGAAACTCCCAAGTATGATATGAACACTTTTTTCAATGACACGCCGCATGATAAAGATACACCCATCACGTTTCAACACAACGTCAATCAAAAAAATCAAGCGGCTATTGTCAATGCATTATCACGCTATATTCAGCTAGCATCAATAACCGTCACTGATCATTTTCTTTCAAAAATACAAGATGGTGTTTGTTATGCACTCACTCAGCATGCAAAAATATTCTTCGCCCAATCAACAAATACGCTGCAAACTTGGCAAGATCATTTAAAAGACATAGCCCAGTGGGATGGTGAATTTGCTTCACTAACAGATGCACAAAAGACAAGCTTTGATCAATTAATCACTGATATTACAAAATATCAATTTAGCTTTTCAAGTAATGATTCTTATACTTATATTCATAACAATGACCATCGCACTGATCTCAAAGACTTTCTCTCGCAGGGCGTCGATGAGCGTACATTAATCAATCCTTTACATGCCATATTCATCAAAAAGAACACTGCAGGATGGATACTGTATGATCCTAATGATCCTAAAGGCGGTCGGGATTTTAAGCATGCAGATGCATTAGCTGCAGCCATTAAAGAAAGTATGGGCCCTAATATTGCTATTAGTGATGATAATCGCTCTCCAGCCTTCATCCCTTCTCAAACAATGACTATCGATGATGCAGACTCATTCATTCAGCATGGCGGGTTATTGTTTTTCGAGAGGCGAATTAAGAATTGGTCAGATATCATAGAAGCTTATTTTAAACTACATAAAGAGAATCTGCCAAACAGCGACATTTTATCTGGATTATTGATGTGCGATTTTAAGAAACCCGCTTTTTTTCGTAGTCTACAACAACCTCTTGCAGCCGAATACACATTATTTCTATTAGAAAGATTCATGGAAGAAAATAACGATTGGTGGCATCAATTATCATCCAAGATGGCATACATACTCAATAATGAGGCCAACAAAAAAAACAATCCTTTGGAAATCCTCAATTTTCGTGAAGCGATTGCTGGCTTAAAGAAAAAATATCCCCAATATCAAAAGACATTAGGGAGACTACTCACGCTGATACCTGATCAGATACACGCGCAAGACAGATCTGATACTGATGCATCATTGGCATTACTGCCTATCACACCTGTAGTCGATAATACATTGCCCAGCATACCCCTTTGTCCTGTAAAGACATGGATGCAGCAGGTAACCAGCCGTGACTTATCATCAAAAACATTATTGACCACTTCAACCGCAGTCGATACCCATCATCTGGGATTAAGCTTAGAAGCCTATCTAACTAATATCCATGCACCTTTTTTTCACATTCATTCCCCAGATGATTTATGTTGTCCTGCTATGAAGCTATCTACTGAAAATGGACAAACCAAACTTGTTTCAGGGCAAGGGGGTCCATTATATAATTTTTTAACACAGCAACATTCAGCGACACCACGTTTGATTATCAATTATGATGCATTTCAACCAGATGATATCGTGCGTTTAAATACCATATTAGATAAATCTCCTCAAATAGATGGTGTATCATTCTCTGGATTTTATCAAATCATTGGCCTACTCAATACTGCCAACCCCAATTGTTACAGAGGCCTTGATTTCTATTCTCGCTTTGATAAGCAATCAGCCTTGCCTGCAACAACCGATGTTCTTAAAACATATGTTGATCGTGAAGCGCCTAACACGATTACCACAGGAGAAACAATAGCTGCCCCTGATGATCAAAAAATCGTGATTGATCTTTATCATCATCCTGAGTGGCGAAATAACCTCTTTGGACAATGGAATCTGGAAAACAATCATTTTGTTTTTAAAACAGGTGCATTGGTAGATGCCTTAGAAAAACAAAAACAAAATCCAAATCTAAAAATGACGTTGATGAATTTACCAGAGCATACAGAGGTGGCTCATTATTTAAGAGAAGCGAGTCATTTAGGATATGTTTATCATGCTGGGCAAAAAATTGATCTTACTGGCGTATCACAGAAACCACCTTATTTTAACATCAGTATTGAAGAGGGTTATGAATTTCAAGCCTTATGCGAAGGGCAAACTTTTAAGCGTGTGACGTCATGTGATGTCACAACGCATCCCCTCAACTCCGAAACACTCAGTTCATTCTTCAAACAAATAGGTGTGGATAAAGCAGTATGCAATATACAGTGCGGTTTACTAGAAGCGCAGCGGGATCAACATCCAAATGAAGCCCTTCAACTGACGCTGACTGCTCCTTTAAAGGAAGATGAATGGGCAAGGCTACTCAGTGAAGCAAAGCGCTTATCAGTTCGATTGAGCATGAATATACCGCATGACACGCTCATTTCAACGCTACCTGATAGCATACGGGAAAAGATACTATCAACAGATATGCAAGAACAACAAGATACGCAAAAAAAATCATATGCCCATACATGTTTTTATTCGACCGATGATAGTCAGTATGCTATTCAACAGCTTATCGAAAAAACAATATTACAAGATAATTCGCCACCGTTAGTTTTTGATATCTCAGAATGCCATGCTACGCATCTTCTAAGCACCATTCAAATAGCATGTGAAAAAAACGACCAAAATCACCATATTCAGTTAATCGCCAGTCAAACCGAACAAGCCTTGCTGCGTGCACTGAAGGAAGAGAAAACGGTCATCGTGAAAGGAAATTTTACAGAAACACTCGTGAATGGTTTAACACCCTTCTTATTTCAGCGTTTGTTACAAGAAGAAACGCCAGCGCAAGATCTACTCGGTAAACTCATTTTGATGCCGGATTCAGCATCAGCCTCCTTATTTCATTTTTTAACTGATCCACAATCCATCAACAATCCTGATCCAAAACCAGCGCCTGATATTCAAGCGTTGATACAATTATCACCTAAATCACTTCAACAAGCATTAGAAAACCCGATCTATTCATGCGATTTTCATCAACACAGATTGAATGCGGTAGAAGCTATTTTAAAAGATGCGCCTTATGTTTATCTAGCAGGATTAAGCGGAGTTGGTAAAACAACCTTTGTCACAGAGCAATGGAGTCAATATCCTCACCAACCATGTCACCTCTATCCTAATGTATTAGATTGGATTCAGGCAAAAGATGGAGGATATCTTTTTGTTGATGAAGAAAACCTAGAAGAGAATCGCTTTAGTATGTTTGAAGGGCTGTTTAATAAGCCGCCAGGTATATTGTATCAAGGAACATACTATCCTCTCACAGAAAAACATAAGGTTATTTTTGCAGGTAATCCAAAAAGCTATGGGGAAGGACGAGAAATCGCACCCCTTTTTAAACATCATGGCAATATAGTAATTTTTGATCCACTGCCACCTGCTGTTATCAAAGCAAGCATCTTAGAGCCTATTTTGAAAGCAATCGCAGGTGGTGCCACGGACGATCTTTATCAGCCCTTTCTTGAGCTCTATCGCTTCTTTGGTAAGCATTCAACCAGTGAATTGTTAATCTCGGGAAGAGAATTAGCAACGATAGCCTGTCTTACAAAAAATAGCTTAGCAAGATTGGGTGATAATCATCCCGATCCATGCGCTTTTGCACAAGCCTATGTCTATAAGCTAGGTCAATCATTGGCGCCCATAGATTTAAAGGAACGTTTTAATGAGGCCTTCAAAGATTATCAAGCAGATTATTGGAATATATTGAAAAAATACGCTGCACCTATTAGCAAAGACTTTCTGTTTACCCCCTCTCGATATCCGATTCTGCAATTACTCGGCGAAATGATTACGCTGCATGAAGCAGAACGTGACAATCGCAACAAAGCCTCTGACAGCGAATCGATACAAGCACAAAGAATTCGAGCGATGAATATTGAAGGAGAGGCAGGCATCGGTAAAAGCGAGATGATTGTACATTATTTAACTAGCCAGAAATATGAAGAAGAGCGTCAGTTTGCGCTTGATGTAAACAATCCTGAATTTTCAACAAAACTAAAACCTTTTTATCGTATACCCGCAAGTCTTGATCTCGATCAAAAAAAACGCGCACTCGTTAAAGCGCATTATGAGGGAGCCATTGTCATACTAGATGAAATAAATAGCACCCCTGCTTTAGAAGCGTTGCTCAATGCGCTCTTGATGAATACCGTACCGCAAGAATTCATCATACCTAATCACACACCACGTGGCATGATGATCATAGGGACACAAAACCCTCGAACATATCGTGGTCGCTATGCAATCAGCACTGCCTTACAACGCAGAATGATACAGGTGACAGCCGACTCTTATACCCATTCAGAATTAGTTGCCATGCTCATGCATCAACATCAGTTTAGTGAAAAAACTGCTGCAACCATCGTGAATGATTACACAGCATCCAATCAAGATGAAAAAAATACCACGCGAGAGTTACTAAGAAAGGCTCAAGAATATGCAACAAACCACCCCAAAGAAACACATCCAGCATGCTACTGTGAAGAAACTGAATTAGCAACTACGCTACAAACCATGCGAGAGACAGCGCTTCAGGAAATGCAAGAAAAATACATC
>MGYE01000063.1:20933-28962 GCA_001801625.1 Gammaproteobacteria bacterium RIFCSPHIGHO2_12_FULL_42_10 | reverse complement strand
GAAGCAGTCTCACCAGCTGTTCCCGCTGAGGAATTGCCCGAAACCACTGTGTTGGCTGAAGCCAGCACCGCCACGTCTCAGGTCATCTCTTGCGCGGAAAATGCTGCAGTCCCACAATCCAACCAATTAACATTATCAGCAAAAAAGATTGATCATTTTTATAAAATATTATATCAAAAAACAAAAACCTATCAGATGCATCTTCAGCAATCGAAATCGGAAGACCCCTTATCAAAATTAAAAAACAAAAAAAATATTGTGGATGAATTAATCGAGCAGTGTGGGCTTAATGAAGAATATTTTGATACTAATAAAAAACGCTCCTGTTTAGAGAAGTTCTTATCCTTCTATAATACTCGCAATGTGGATATGAAAAATTTAATCATCAGACGTCGATCAAATGATATTTTTTATAAATTTTGGCAAATATTAACTTATCTTAAACAACTCATTTTAAAAAATAAAACAACAACGGTAACGATGGGTATTCGAGGTGCGTTTTTTAAAGAAACTTATGAAGACATCACAAAACTGACTCAGCCAAATAAAGCATCTCATCGTCGTTAATAACCCATGTTACGCATATACACTATCTCGAGTAAAGCCACGCCTTTATTGGATACTCATAACTTGAAATCAGCCTCTCTGTAATGTCACATATGAACGATTTCATTTTTATTTTAATTCAAAAATGATGCTTTGCATGTGTTGTCGTGTTAGGTTTCGTAGCATCGCTAACATCACTGCTATATAGCATGGGATCAGAAGAATCGTTTCGAATTGCAAGTATTGGTGGTGTAATTGTATTGATTACAGAATGAGGCATGATACTTAATTGATCTTTATTTTCTGAGTCTCGTGACATTCGCGATAATATATCGGCAGTAGAGCATAATGTAACTTTTAAAAGTGGCACTTGAGTGTCTGTTGGTTGTCTTCTTTTATAATGGAATGACATTGAATGACTACCAGTGGTGTAACCTATAACACGACGTTTGCTAGCGGTTACTAATTCTGCACCTTGCGTGCCATCTCGCTGTCGTAAAAAATACTTTTTTTCTCGATTGACAATGCTACAGATAATATCCGTGGGACGACACTTGCTGCGAAGTATGGGTTCGTTTGTCTCACGATAAAACAATTTACTATCATTGATTGTGTCGCGATTGTAAACTTGTGGTGGATTTTTTCTGCAACCCTCTACCCAATACAGCCTGGTTTGTTGTTTATGTAAAACTGAACCCGGTGATATCAACTTAAAATATTCAGGAAATACTGCTGTATAAGCATGATGATCACTACCTTTACCTTTGCCTACGAGTATTCTCTCAGATGGTAAGGATGATATATAAGAAATCTTTGATATTATTTCAAAGCTATAGACAAAGTCTTTTTTTTGAATATCCGTCTGCAAAATTTTTTGTGTATTATCATTAGGTGCGATATAATATCCTTTATTTTTCAGTAAATAACGTTTAGCAGCCGTTACTAATTCTACATCCCGCATACCAGGCTCTCGTAAAAAATATTTTATCTCTGCATTTTGAAAGTCACAGATGATATTTTCAGGATAGCATTCATCGCGACAAATTGGTTTATCTGTGTCGTAGTAAAATAATTGACTACTATCCACTACATTTTTTTTGTAAACTTGCTGGGAATTTTTTATGTCCTTTGATTTTATCCAATATATCCTACCTTCTTGTTGATACAGTATCGCGTCAAATGGCACCTGTTTGTAAGGGAGTGCTATGTAAGTATCACTCGATGCATGTATTATTGTAGATTGTGATGATTCTTGATAAGGAATGTGTGGTTGTATTTCAAAACTATAAATAAACCGATGATTAATTTCTTCTGCGCTAGAATATGTATTATCTTCATCTGCATCAATTATTTCATAATGTGGACGTTTGCGTGGATGAGCGAGAGTATGTAAAACGGGGACAGTGTTATCTTGACTGATACTCGGCGACACACTAGTTTGTGGTATAGAATTGAAAAAATTATCATTAAAATCATATGGATTAATATCAAGTGAAATATCAGGGAGTGCTGGTTGCAGAGTGACAATCTGAGATTCTTCCTCCTCTTCATCTATCTGCATGATAGATTGAAGTATTTTCTGAATATCATCGTCTGATTGTTGTTTGTTGCTATTTTTACCCATTATACTACACCTATTATGAATATCTAAAAATCAGCCTCTCTGTAATGTCGTATATGAACGATCTAGACGGTTTCCGAATGGACACGGTAACGTAACACGTACCCACCAGCACCGAAACGAGTTAACAAGTCTCGATATTGCGGTAAATCCTTAACTGGCTTCCCTATCGAGGGCGCTTCAATTAATCGCGGTGCAGAATCTTTAATGGCCTCAGCCGCTTTCTTGGCGGCGCTAGGATTTTCTTTGGCTATAAATTCTCTCAGCCTGACTACATCATTCACAGCGCTATCCAACCAGACTATTTCCCGCATGGTGGCCTATCGCTCTCCTCGTCCATTCCCCATGTATCAAGCCACTTGCTGACGGCTTGATGACTAACCACTTTCCCTTGTTCGGCTTCTTGCCAACGAGCGAGAGTCTCGCGGTTTAATTCTTCATTATATTCCTCTTGTTCGAGGTAACGAGTAATGGCTGCTTTCATTAACCAATGAGGCGAACGATGCTTAATTTCACCTAGGCGTTCTAAGCGATCTCTAATATCTGAGTCGAGCTTTACTACCTTTGGTATCGGATAACTGGCTGGCATATAGCCTCCAAGTAATATATATTATTACTAAGTATTACCTATTAATACCACTCAGTCAATCCTATTCAATAGGCCGATAAGCCCTTTCGTCTCAATTCAATCTCTGTGTTTCACCAGCAATTCCCGCTAACTGGTTACTTTGGGTGTTATTCCGCACAATGGCTCGTCGGCCTCCTGCGCTTGACTTCTTGCTACATAACACCCAAAGTAACCAGTTAGCGGGAATTTCTGGTGTTTCAATCGCAGCAAGCAAAGCAATACGCTGTTCATTTCTGACAGTTACAGTCGAACGTGGCGAATCATTTACCAAGATGGGCAATACCCTATTTGTGCTATTCATTCCTCGTTCTGAGGGTAATTTTAATGGTTTACGCTGATAGTAATAAGTCATCCCTAAAAGCAAACAAGCCTGCGCAATCATGAGTAAGACTCCCACCGCAGGATTCAATACAAAACCAATTGAAACTAACAAGCCACCTGCAAGCAACAACGTCGTCATGTTATAGGCTAAACTAACACCCAGTGACAATTTAATATTGCGAATGGTTTGACACGAGACAGCAAATGCAGCCAATAGTGGGCGCAATCGAGGACCTTGAATTAAAACACTTGCCTCAGCTTCCGTTACCGCATCCGTTGTATCTGATTGAACCGCTATACCAAGACAGGCTGTCATTGCTGGGGCATCATTACCGCCATCACCAATAAAAGCAACTTTTCGTCCTAGTTTTTGTAAATCCTGAATCACTTTCAATTTTGTTTTGCGTGCGATGATGTCATTTTGGTGTGCGAGACTCGCCATTTTCTCATTGCGCACGTTTTGATTCACTATAACATCGCAAGGAATGCAATTAAATTGAATATTGCGCACGGGTATCCCTAACTGATTGGCATAATGAGCTGCTGTTACTTCATCAGAACCAGTGCAAAGATGCACATCTTTTCCAGATTTCTTTAATGCACAAATAACAGCACTTGCATCTTTTCGCAGCGGATCTGAGATATTAATTTTTGCTAATACACGGTTGCCTTTGGCAAGATAAATGACCTGATCAACGCCTACAATTTCACCTTCGCTGACTGCTGATGCAATTTGTACGCCCCGCTCTCGCATCATGGTCATATTGCCCAACAAATATTCTTCGTCTGCAATCCGTCCAATGACGCCACTATGCAGCGTTTCAACGGTTGCGCTGTCCCGCTCTGCCTCAGTCAAAGGCTCGGTTAGTCTTTTCTGCGTATAATCTAAAATAACTTCTGCAACAGTATGCGAATCTTTTGCGCGACTTTCTAAAAGAGTGAGAATTTTCATTATTGCCGAAGAACTGTCTATAGCATCTGGCATGATGCTCACACTATTAACGGTTTTCTGACCTGTTGTCAGCGTGCCATTCAAATCAAAAACGATGGTATTCACCTCTGCGGTTGCTTCTAGAGGTTCACCCCCCTTAAAAAATACACCTTGTTCGCGTCCTTTTTTAATCCCTACGTTGACAACAAGTGGGATAATAAAACCTAATGTACAAGGACAAGCAGAAACGAGTGTTGCAACCACACATTGAATCGCTAAAGCAGGCGGGAAGAAACACCCTACGACGATGCCTGCAATACACGCAATAATAATGACAATCGGAACAAAATATCGCAATATTTTATCTGCTGTCTTTTCAACAGAAGCGCGTTTATTTTGCAAATCAAAAATCATATTATCAATTTTCATATGATAAGATTCATCGTAGGTTTTAAGAACAGTCATCTGCATCGACGAAACAGTTTGTCCAACTCTGCAACCACTACGTAGTAACCTACCTCGACTGATAGCGATAGGATCTGGATTACCGTTATAGTTAGTTTCATGGACAAAAGAGCATGCATCGTCACATCGTCCATCAACAGGAATGACCTCACCCTTTGGTATTGTAATCACATCTCCCGCTTTCAAAGATCCAACAGATACCTCTTTCCATTGATCATCTTCGAACTTGGCCACCACGCGCGGCATACGATCATCGAATGTCAGACCGGTTAAAATTTTTTTCTTAGCAGATTCCTCAATGGCGAGTCCCAGTTGCCTAAAACCTAATATCAGTAAAGCCGCATCAAACATCATCGGTAGGCCAGGCACAAAACAAGCAACGATTGAAACAACTAACGCAACCAACGTACTAATGGTAAAAAGCGCATCCATATTAAGACGACGCGTTTTAAAAAGCGTCAAAAAAGCAGATTGATAAATATTCCAACCTAAATAAAGTGTCAATACAGATGACACTGCAGCAATCAATACACTACCAATCAATGGTATTCCCCAACCGCCTACCATCAAAACAACTAATGCAATGCCAGCAATCGTCCCCAATATACCCTTTAAAATAAGCGGCCAGATTAATCTTGTTGGCGATAACGTAAACATGGGCTGTAATGCATTCTTCACATGCTGCATGATCATGTGATCCGATTCAGGTCGATCACTATCAATTACAATCGCGACTTCTTTGGTGGGAATATCAATATAAACCGTTTTTGGCGCAATATTTAAATCATTGCCAAGCAATGTTCTGATCGACTGTGCACAGTTAGGACATACGATTTCAGGAATGCGAAATCGTATGATCCTGCGTGATATTTTCGGCATAGTCATGCTATAGATGAAAACGTTGGTGGTGCATTAAGGCGATCATGGCAAACGTGCGTTGCTTGCTTTTAAAATATCGTTAATCATGGCATCTGCCATCAATGGCGTAAATGCGGCGGCAATATATTGATAATCGTTATCATATAAACAATACCATTGCCTATTTGAAGCGTCTGTCGGCATCGGTTCTGGCGTTCCATTGAGCGATGGTAACGCTGCTTTTGCTTTATTCATCGCATCTGCTTTAGAAGTTGCCTGATTGATCGGTACCGCTATGACAAATCCCCATGTTTCTGGTGTCGTATATTTGCTAATTTGATAAACGGCATACACTTGATAAGATTTTTCTTCCATCACACCAAGCAAACCAGCATGCTGAATAGCATTCACTGCAGGACATGTAGCTGGCGGAAGACTGACTGCTTGTGCAATCGTAGAAAAAGAAGCTGTTAGAAATGACGATACCAGCATTACTTTTAAAAAGCGCATATTACTCACTCCAATTATTTAGAGAAGACGTCAAGAATAGTAGTGGGATGAATGTGGGTTGTCAATTTGGCAAATGGATTAAAAAAAAAGGGAGGTTCAATCTTCCTCTCCCCATCCCTCTCCTCCATAAAAAGCGTGGAGGAGAGGGGGTCGCTGCGTTTTGGCTGTACAGCTATCTCACTTCGCTCCAAGCGCCATCGGCTGCGACACAAGCTGTGCCATGCATGCTGGTTTGTGCCTGATTACGCACGCTCTTGATTTCATAATCTCGACAAAGTGTATTGCCACTGATAGTCACTTTGCGTACAGGTGTCACTGTATAAACAACATCACGCCGTCCATTCATCCAAATGGTTTGCGTGCCGATGGCTTTGTCTAAGGCATGATTCAGTTTGTCTTTATCTTGCGGATTCATCGCCGTTGCAATCGCTCCACCAACAGGAACGCCCACTGGTGTCTCATGACTCAGCGCCTCTATCTCTATAATACGCGGCGTTTCAGCATCCGAGGAAGTTGCTTCGTGGAATGCGCATGCAGACAACATCAGTGTGAATAAAAATAATATCATTCTATGAACTATCATATTCATTTTTCATCCTCACGAGCCTGACTCGCAACAGAAAATGCATTAATCTCGCTTAATAGTGCATCTGCGACCATTTGCGTGATAGTATGATTCTTCACCAATCGTTTTAACGCCACTTCAAAAGTCATCATGCCTTTCTCTCCACCTGTTTGCATAGCAGATTCCATATGTGCTGGCATATCTCGACAAATATAATGCTTCACAGCGGAAGTGGTTGTCATGACCTCAAATACAGCGACTCGCCCACCTGCTTTCTTTTTGACTAAACGTTGGCAAATCACTGCTTCTAATGTTTCAGATAGCAGCGTTCGAACGCGATTTTGTTCATCTTGCGGAAAAACATCTGCAAAACGATTAATCGCGAGCGGCGCTGAAGTGGCATGAATCGTTGCAAGCACAAGATGGCCCGTCTCAACTGCAGTTAATGCTAATCGCATTGTTTCTAAATCGCGCAGTTCGCCCAGTAAAATAACATTAGGATCTTGTCTTAACGAAGCGCGCAAAGCGGTTGCAAAATCAGGCGTATCTCTCCCAATCTGTATTTGATTGATCAGGCAGCGCTTGCTTTGATGTACAAATTCAATAGGATCTTCAATCGTAATGATATTACAAACGCGATATTGATTGATGTAATTTACAATTGCAGCAAGCGTGGTACTCTTACCTGAGCCAGTCGGTCCAGAAACTAAGATCAAACCACGCGATATGGTCAACGACTGCTTTAAAACAAGTGGGATATCCAATACATCCAAGCTTGGAATATCAGATGGAATAGCGCGAAACACACCCCCCACACCACGCATTTGATGAAACACACTGACTCTAAAATTATTTTCGCAGGCAACGTGCGCAAATTCCAAAAACAACCGCGATTCAAATAATGTTTGCTGTTCAGGCGTTAGAATACTATAGAGCAACGCTTGAGTATCGCTCGGTGTTAAAATAGGCATCTCTTTGATAGGAAGTAAACTACCATCAATACGTGTCAATGGCGGCATACCAGGCGAGATATGCAAATCAGAAGCGATATTTTCAACGGTATATCGCAATAAAGCGTTTAAATCCATTAACCGTCATTCCTTTGACATACAAAAAGACCAAAGCAATATAAAAGCACCCAGACAAATGGCGCTATCTGCTAAATTAAAAATAGCAAAATGCCAACGACCTATGTGAAAATCTAGAAAATCAATTACATAACCGTACAATATTCTATCTAAAACATTTCCAACTGCACCTGTCAAGATAAAATTGAGTGCGATGCATTCCCAATAGGCGCGAACCTTGAGTCGATAAAGCCAGATGATCATAATCATGCTCATCGCAAGCGCGATGGTACCCAATGTCAGATTCTGCCAGCCAGACGCCGTATGTAAAAAAGCGAACGCGGCACCCTTATTGTGAACCAATGTAAAGTTCAAAAAAGGCAATATCATTTTAGACTGAAACAAATGCAGATGATGAATCATCCACCATTTTGTATATCGATCAATCGTAATGCCAATGACGGTTATCCAGCACCATGCGAGTCCTGACCGAGGAATATGACGAATAATGTGACGC
>MGYE01000063.1:11181-20912 GCA_001801625.1 Gammaproteobacteria bacterium RIFCSPHIGHO2_12_FULL_42_10 | reverse complement strand
GGGGGGGGGGGGGGGGGGGGGGGATAAAAATAAATACAAACGTATGTGTTGCATAGTGATCTATCCCCCCACCCTAACCCTCCCCCGGTGGGGGAGGGGAGCAATAGCTAACATTTTCTCAGAAAGGAGGTAATCAAACATAATGACGTTCTTCGCCTACCCCACCCACATTGGCAATACAGCGGCCACATAATCCTGGATACGCAGGATCTGCATTCACATCACCAACACGATGCCAGCAACGATCGCATTTTACATGCTGTATGGGTGAAAGCTGTAAGAGAAGACCAGGCACATCAGTCACAATAACATCGGCTGGTCGAGACTCACTAGACAGAACGATTGCGCTAGAGGTAATCAACATAAAACGTAATTCATTTTTTAATCGCTGCAATATTTCATACAAAGCCGTATCGCAATAAAGTGTCACCGCAGCTTCTAATGGCGACCCAAGTATGCCTTGTTGGCGTTGATTTTCCATTTCTTTATTCACTGCATCTCGCACAACACGCAGTGTTTTCCAGTGGGCTTGATTTAAATAGGCATCAGACGGTAAGGGTGCTAATTCTGAATACCACGTTGATAGAAAAATGGATGAATGATCAAAACCTTTCAGATACGTCACAATCTCTTCTGCGGTAAAACTCATAATAGGTGCCATCCAGCGTACGAAAGCATGCACGATATGATAAAGCGCTGTTTGCGCAGAACGTCGGCCTAGACTCTCTTTCGGCATTGTGTATTGACGATCTTTGATGATATCTAAATAAAAACCGCCCATCTCTACAACGCAAAAATGGTGTAATTTTTGAATGATCAAATGAAATTGATACGCATCGTAAGCATTCAGAATGTCTTGTTGCACTATGCGCACCGTATCAACTGCCCATTGATCAATCGACAGCATCGCATCGGGCAACACTAAATGTTTCGCAGGATCAAAATCATGCAAGTTAGCTAAGAAAAAACGAATCGTATTACGAATACGCCGATAAGTTTCTGCACTACGCGTTAAAATTTCTTTAGAAATCGCAAGTTCTCCACGATAGTCACTTGAAGCCACCCATAAACGCAAAATATCAGCGCCATGTGAACGTATTACTTCATCGGGCGCAATCACATTGCCTAATGATTTAGACATTTTGTGGCCTTTTCCATCCACGGTAAAGCCATGTGTCAGCACTGTCTGATAGGGCGCGCATTCATACATGGCAATAGAGGTTAAAAGTGACGATTGAAACCAGCCACGATGTTGATCTGATCCTTCCAAATAAAGGTCGGCTGGAAATTGCAATTCAGGATGCGCTTTCAAGACACAAGTATGCAGCACCCCCGAATCAAACCACACATCTAACACATCCTGTGTTTTGTTATATTGATCTGCTTCTTCTCCCAATAATGTATGATTGTCCAACGAAAACCATGCTTCAATCCCCTCTTTCTCTACGAGCAACGCAACCTTTTCCATCAGTGCTGTCGTATTTGGATGTAGTTCACCCGTCTCTTTATGAACAAATAATGCAAACGGCACACCCCAGGTACGCTGTCTTGAGAGACACCAATCTGGCCGTCCTTGAACCATTGCCTGAATACGTGCCTCTCCCCAACTTGGCACCCATTTAGCATGAGAAATGGCAGAAAGCGCATCAGCACGCAGCTTATTTTGATCCATGCTAATAAACCACTGCGGTGTGGCACGATAAATGACCGGCGTTTTATGACGCCAGCAATGTGGATAGCTATGAGAGATAGTGCTTTGGTGTAGCAATTTTTTATGAGCAATCAATGTCTCAATGATCTGTGGTTCCACTTTCGAAACAAATAAACCTGCAAAAAGCGGGACATCAGATCGATAACAGCCGTTATCCCCCACTGGATTGTCTAACGTCAAATGATACTGCTTACCTAAGAGAAAATCGTCAGGTCCATGAGCGGGAGCAATATGTACTGCCCCTGTCCCTGCATCAACGGTTACGTGCTCTCCGTTAATCACAGGAACCGTTTTATCAAAAAGGGGGTGATGCAACATCGCCCCCACCAATGCAACGCCCATCACATGACCTACAATATGAGGGACTTCAATCTGATAACGTTTTAAAATAACCGGCAACAATGCTTCTGCAACAATGAGTTGTTCGTCTGCGTGAGCGATTAAGACATATTTTGTAGTAGGATGTAATGCAACAGCCTGATTGCCTGGCAAACTCCAAGGTGTTGTCGTCCAAATAGGAATAGAAATTGTTGCTGTCTCTCCACTCACTTTAAAACGACGCCAGACATCTAGAGCATCAACCACCTGAAATCGTACATCAACAGAAAGCGATGTTTTATCTTGATACTCAACCTCAGCTTCTGCAAGCGCCGATGCGCAATCTAAACACCAATACACTGGCTTATAGCCTTGGTAAAGATGATGACGTTCAATGATCTTCGACAAACTGCGAATAATATCTGCTTCGTACTGTGGATCCATAGTCAGACATGGGTGATCCCAATCACCCAAGATGCCTAGACGAATAAAATCATCGCGCTGTTTTTCCATTTGTGACTGCGCATAATGACGACAAGCTGTTCGAAATTCTGTGGCCGATAATGTCTTGCCAACCTTCCCATGTTTCTTTTCCACATTAAGCTCAATCGGCAACCCATGACAATCCCAGCACGGCACAAAAGGAACATCAAAACCACTCATGGTCTTTGATTTAACCACCATATCTTTCAGAATTTTATTAACAGCATGTCCGACATGGATATGGCCATTGGCATAAGGCGGTCCATCTAGCACAATAAATGATTGTCTGTCTTTGTTTTGCTCGCGTAATTTCTGATAAAGATGTGAGGCACGCCATTTATTTAAAATTTCTGGCTCACGTTGCGATAAATTCGCCTTCATTGGAAAAGCGGTATCTGGCAAATTAAGCGTTGCTTTATAATCAGGTTGATCGTTTTGCATGATAGGCTCTCGCTATAGCGACATCTTTAATGATTTGTTCTTTTAAAAGATCTAAATTCTCAAAATACACTTCATCACGTAATTTTTCACAAAATTGAACGCATATCATGCGCCCATAAATGGCTTGATTAAAATCGAACAAGTATACCTCAAGCACTTTACGTGTACCATGAACGGTTGGGCGCGTCCCAAGACTTGCAACCCCCGACAAAGACTCACCTGCTATACCGTTCACCCGTACAGCAAAGACACCCTGTATGGGAACCGTTCTATGATCTAAATAAATATTTGCTGTAGGAAAACCTAGTTGTCGCCCAATTTGGTCGCCGCATGCAACGCGACCACAAATAAAATAAGGATGACCCAACAAACGCGTTGCAGCCTGCAAATCGCCTTCTACCAAAACCTGACGAATCAACGTACTGCTTACACGCAAACCATCCTGCTTGAAAGGTGGTACAACAGAAACCACAAATCCTAAACGCCCGCCCAAGTGCTGCAATAATGCAACATCACCCATTCGCAAGTGGCCAAATCGAAAATCTTCACCAATCACAATCACGGCTGGCTGCAACTGGCAAGCTAGTATTTTTATTACGAAATCACTTGCTGAAAGTGATGCAAGATGTTGATTAAAATTAATTAATAATAAATTATTAATACACTGATCTGAAATAAGCTGAAACTTTTCTCGTATCCCCGTTAAACGAGGAAACGCTTGACTGCGACCTCTAAAATACAGAGCAGGATGCGGCTCGAATGTCAGCGCAAGTGACGGGAGGGACTTTTCAGACGCAAATTGTAATACACGATTTAATAATTGCTGGTGCCCAAGATGTACCCCATCAAAATTACCAATTGTCAGGACACCGCCTTGCTCTCGAGGTGTAATTGCTGACAATGACCGAATAAGTTTGGTAGACATCTTGATTGCAGATCATTACAGACGAACGATGCTCACGCAAGCAGGAATCTTTTAATAACAATACAAATGAAGAAAATTTGCGCTACTCGTTATAGAATACTATAATTACACAGAGCCAATAACACTGTGAGGGCGTATGGAAATCAATGCACCAATCATCATCGAAGCAGCGCTCATGGTCTCAGATTTTCCACTAACGCTTGCCGCACTACAAAATTTATTTCCTGAAGATAAACGACCCAGCAGTGCAGAAATCAAAGCAGCCATTGCCACACTCCGCGAAACTTATGTTCTACGCGGTATTGACTTACAAGAAGTCGCAAGCGGCTATCGTATTCAGGCGAAAGCAGCGCTGAGTCCTTGGCTCTCCAGACTCTACCAAGACAAAACACCGCGTTATTCCCGTGCTTTGTTAGAAACGCTTGCAATTATTATCTATAAACAACCGATCACACGTGCTGAAATTGAAGAAATTCGCGGTGTCGCCGTCAGCAGTCAAATTATTAAAACCCTTTTTGAGCGTGACTGGATCCATTTAATAGGCTACAGAGAAGTGCCCGGCCGCCCTGCACTCCTTGGTACCACCAAAGCGTTACTTGACTATTTTAATGTGAAGTCTTTAGCTGAGTTACCACCTCTGCCTGCTCTCTCTACTCAATCGTCTCTTGCGCTTGCATTGGAGGGGGGATTAGAAGGAACAGGTGCTGAGGTTGAAGAAACAGCAGTAGAACAATCGTGAGGCTTCCTCATGACAACACTGCAAGCATTAGCAGAAACTGTCGGACAAGCACTCAAACGCCTCAACTTTAAACTCGTGACCGCAGAATCATGCACGGGCGGCGGTCTCAGTTATTGGATAACAAGCGTTCCTGGAAGTTCAGATTGGTTCGAGCGTGGCTATGTTACCTATAGCAACGAAGCAAAAATTGAATGTTTGGGTGTGCAAACAAAGACCATCTCAACTTATGGCGCAGTCGATCAAATCACTGCACAGAAAATGGCAGAGGGGGCACTTGCGCATAGCTTAGCGGATGTCAGCATTGCAATCACAGGCATTGCAGGCCCCACCGGCGGCACCTCTTCCAAACCTGTTGGTATGGTTTGGGCGGCCTATGCCATCAAAAACACACCTACACTCACACAAAAATATCTGCTAAAGGGTGATCGCCAACACATTCGAGAAGCAGTGATTGAACGAGTATTGATTGATTTGTTAGAGATACTGCACTGCTATCCTGATACAAACACGCATTTCGAATAAACTACAACACAAAAAATACGCAGCCAGAGTGTCAAAATCCGTATCTTAAGGGTACAAGTATGGGTAGGTCAGATTAGCGGGGATGCGGAGCAATCGATTCCTGCTTTCACGAATTTGACAATACGTGTATGATTACCACGAAGAAATCTCCACTTCCGTGGGGATACGGATGACAAAAAGGATCTCGTTATGTCTACCAACCTGTCTCTCGATAACAAACAAAAAGCGCTTTCCGCAGCACTCACGCAAATCGTACGTCAATTTGGCAATGGTTCCATCATGCGTATGGGTGATACTAATTATCAAGCCGACATTGATGTCATTCCAACAGGCTCTCTATCGCTAGATCGTGCGCTAGGTATTGGCGGCCTACCCAAAGGCAGAATCGTAGAAATTTATGGTCCAGAATCATCTGGCAAAACAACCCTCTCTCTGCAAGTCATCGCCTCCTGCCAAAAAATGGGCGGCACGGCCGCTTTCATCGATGCAGAGCATGCATTAGATCCCGCTTATGCTAAACGATTGGGTGTCAAAATTGACGACTTACTGATCTCACAACCAGACACAGGCGAACAAGCATTAGAAATCGCAGACATGTTAGTCAGATCCAGCGCTATCGACATCATCGTTATCGATTCCGTTGCAGCACTCACGCCCAAAGCAGAAATTGAAGGCGAAATGGGCGATCAACACATGGGCTTGCAAGCACGCTTGATGTCTCAGGCACTACGTAAACTCACTGGCAATATTAAACGTTCCAATACTTTAATCATTTTCATCAACCAAATTCGCATGAAAATAGGCATTGTATTTGGTAATCCTGAAACAACCACAGGTGGTAATGCGCTGAAATTTTATGCCTCCGTTCGTTTAGATGTTCGTCGTATCGGCAACATCAAAAATGGCGATGAAATTGTGGGCAGCGAAACACGCGTTAAGGTCGTCAAAAATAAAGTGGCGCCGCCATTCAAACAAGCTGAATTTGATATTCTATACAATGAAGGCATCTCACGTGAGAGCGAGATCATCAGCTTAGGCGTGCATTACGAAATCATCGAAAAATCAGGTACCTGGTTTAGCTACGGCAGCGAACGAATTGGCCAAGGAAAAGAAAATGTTCGACAATTTCTGAAAGACCACCCCACTATCGCTGATGAGCTGGAAACAAAAATTCGCGCACGTCTATCTGAGATGACCGTACCAGCAAAATCTAAAGCAACGGAAAATGCAATGGCCGAAGAGGAAGAAGCGACTGCATGATCAATAAACGCTCCTGCAAGGAGAGTGCTCTCGCACTCCTTCTGCGTCGCGATTATGCTACACAAGAGCTCATCCAAAAATTGAAATATAAAGGCTATCTAGCTGATAATATTAATCAAGTAATGGATGAGCTTGCTCGTATTGGCTATCTACAAGATGAACGCTATACTGCTAATCTCATCGAAAAATATCGACGCAAAGGTATCGGCCCAAGACGGGTCTTAATCGAACTGACAAAACGCGGTATTTCAGAGGAATTAATTGAAAAATTTTTACAGGATACTGACCTTGTGTGGCAAATCTCTGCACATACAGCATGGACGAAGCGTTTTAAAGGACAAAAATCCCAACATAGGCTTGAACGAGGCAAGCAAATTCGTTTTTTACAGTACCGTGGGTTTACTGATGAACAAATCAAGAAAGTTGTGAATGAAATGAGTGAGGGATAGCCCTCCTCTCCCCATCCCTCTCCTCCCACAAAAAGCGCGAGAGGAGAGGGGGTCGCAATGGCCGTATCAATTGCAATCCCCCTCTCCTCCCGCGCTTTTTGTGGGAGGAGAGGGATGGGGAGAGGAGGGAATCTCATTAAAAATAATATGAGTATACAAAGAGACTCTCCATGACCAACAAAAAGTTATCTAGCCAAGCCATCCGCCAATCATTTTTAGACTACTTTCACTCGCAAAATCACGAAATCGTAGCAAGTAGCTCACTCATTCCAACGAATGACCCCACCCTCCTTTTCACCAATGCTGGGATGGTACAATTTAAAGATGTCTTTTTAGGGATCGAAAAAAAACCTTATTCCTCTGCAGCTTCGGCACAGCGTTGTATTCGAGCGGGTGGCAAACATAACGATCTGGAGCGTGTTGGTTACACAGCGCGTCATCATACTTTTTTCGAAATGTTGGGTAATTTTAGTTTTGGCGCCTATTTCAAACGCGAAGCCATTCGTTTTGCTTGGGACTTTCTAACGCAACATTTACACATCAACCCAGAAAAATTATGGGTCACTGTCTACGAGAAAGACCAAGAAGCGGAAGATATTTGGTTAAAAGAAATGAAAATCGATCCTAGCCGATTTAGTAGATGCGGTGATGAGGAAAATTTTTGGTCCATGGGGCCCACCGGTCCTTGCGGACCCTGTACAGAAATCTTTTATGATCATGGCTCAAGTATCCCTGGCGATCCACCAGGCAGCGGTACGGCACTTGCAGACGGTGATCGTTACATTGAAATCTGGAACCTCGTGTTTATGCAATATGATCGCGCAAACGATGGTACACTAACGCCTCTCCCCAAACCCGCCGTTGATACCGGGATGGGACTTGAACGCATTACAGCTGTTATGCAGGGCGTACAGAATAATTACGATACAGATCTCTTCCAGCCGCTCATTCAAGCCATTGCTCGCATTGCTGACATCGATGATTTCAGTCATTTTTCGTTACGAGTCATCGCAGATCATATTCGCGCGGCTTGCTTTTTAATTGCAGATAATATTATCCCTTCTAACGAAGGGCGCGGATACGTATTACGTCGCATCATTCGTCGTGCTCTAAGACATGGCAATCAACTGGGACTCACAGAACCTTTCTTCTATCAATTGGTCGCGCCCCTTTCTGAATGTATGGGCAGCGCTTATCCCTGCCTGATTAAACAACAAACGCACATTGCAGACACACTACGCCGTGAAGAAATGCTCTTCGCAGAAACTTTACAGCAGGGTTTAAAATTATTTGAGCAAGCCACACAAAACTTAAAAGGGAATGTTATTCCTGGCGAAACCATTTTTAAACTCTACGATACGTATGGTTTTCCAGCAGATCTCACAGCAGATATTGCTCGTGAACGTCATTTGGTCATGGATACTGAAGGCTTCCTACAAGCTATGTCAAAGCAGCGCGAACGGTCAAGGAAGACCAGTCACTTTACAACGGACTATCTCAGACAAACAGAATCACAACAACCTACCCAATTTACCGGATATGAGACAACAAAAGACACCTGCCAAATACTTGCTATCTATCAAGACGGTCAAGCAATTAAAATGCTGGAAGCAAACAATGACGCCTCTATTGTATTAGATCGCACACCATTTTATGCAGAATCGGGTGGTCAGGTAGGCGACCAAGGCACATTAAAAATTGACGACCACACACTATTTGAAGTCTTAGACACAACAAAACAAGGCCAATGCCACATCCATCGAGGCAGGCTTCAAAAAGGCGTTTTGCATGTCGGTGAAACGGTACTCGCACAAGTTGATGATAACCGCAGACAAACCGCCGTACTGAATCATACAGCAACGCACTTGTTGCATCATATCCTGCGGCAAGTTTTGGGCAAACATGTTATTCAAAAAGGATCTCTCGTTGCGCCTGATCGTTTACGATTTGATTTCTCACACGGAGCGCCTGTTACAAAAGAAGAGCTGCATCAAATTGAACAACGAGTAAACGCAGAAATTCGCGCAAATCATCATGCAACCATCGATATCACCTCACCTGAAGACGCCACAAAAAAAGGCGCAATGGCATTGTTCGGCGAAAAATACGGGAATGAAGTACGTGTTGTGCATTTTGGTTCGTCAGTGGAGCTCTGTGGCGGCACGCATGCAGACGCGACTGGCGACATTGGACTTTTTCAAATTATCAACGAATCAGGTGTCGCGCAAGGCATCAGACGAATAGAGGCTGTCACAGGGAACGCAGCATTACAATATCTAGATAATCAAACGCATCATTTTCAGCAGACTATTGCACAAAAAGATGAACGCATCCATCAACTCGAGAAAAACATTGAGCAGTTACAAGAAAAAATGATTCTCGTAGAAAGCCAGTCATTGATGCTGAATGCTAAAAAAATTGGTAACATTGCAGTCCTTGCAACGATTGTACCCTCATTAGATAGCAAAGGACTGCGTCTATTAGTCGATGACTTGAAGCAAAAATTAAAAACAGCGATTGTTGTTCTTGCGACAATAAAAGACAATAAAGCTTATGTCGTTAGTGGTGTGACGAATGATTTAGTCGGTCATTTTGATGCAAAAGACATCCTAAATCATGTGATGCAAGCCATCGATGGTAAAAGCGGTGGCCGGTGCGATCTTGCACAAGGCGGCGGAAATCGACCCGAGGCACTGGCAGGCGCATTAGAAACATTATATGTGACAATTGATAAAATGAGTAAAATGTAATGGCACTTTTAGTACAAAAATACGGTGGCAGCTCAATCGGCACGATTAACCGCATCGAACATGTTGCCCAAAAAATCATTCGCATGAGAGCACTCGGCAATCAAGTGGTTGTGATTGTTTCTGCGATGTATGG
>MGYE01000063.1:0-11150 GCA_001801625.1 Gammaproteobacteria bacterium RIFCSPHIGHO2_12_FULL_42_10 | reverse complement strand
CGAATACGATGTCTTACTCTCTATTGGCGAGCAAATGTCGATTGCGCTATTAAGTATTGCGCTCAATAACAAACAGTGTCGTGCACGCTCACTCACGGGTGGACAGGCCGGTATTCACACTGACAATACACATACGAATGCACAGATCTTACAGATCGACACACATATCATCCAGCGCGAACTTGACCAGGGCAATGTCGTGATCATTGCTGGATTTCAAGGCATTAACAATCAAAACGAAATCACAACGCTAGGACGCGGCGGCTCAGATACAACAGCCGTTGCAATAGCCCATGCATTGCATGCTGACGAATGTCAAATTTATACAGATGTCGATGGTGTCTACACCACCGACCCACATCTTATTCCTGAAGCACGATTAATTCCTCAGATCTGTTTTGAGGAAATGTTAGAGATGGCAAGCCTGGGTGCTAAAGTATTACAAAAACGCGCAGTAGAAATAGCAAGCCTGCATAACATTCCTATTCGCGTGTTATCCACCTTTTCTGACGGTGCAGGTACGTTGGTGGCAGGCCGAGAAAAAGCGATGCAACAACAAAGAACTGTGTCAGGCATTGCTTTTAATCGCGAGGAGGCCATGATTGCGCTTTCTGGTGTCCCCCATCAAGCTGGGCTAGAAAATATTATTCAAGACAAAATGCACCACGCGCACATCGAAATAGATATGGTGACACAAAACAAAACGACACAAAATACAATTGATTTAACCGTTACCATGCCCCGCTCTGACTATAAAAAGGCATTAGAGCTGGTTCAAGATCTCTCTCAAGACTTGGGAACATTTTCTACCAAAACGAATCCAAAAGTCGCTAAGCTATCACTGATCGGCACCGGTATGCGCTCTGCATTGGGTGTGATCAGTAAAATGCTGTTATCGCTTAATCAGGAACAAATTGATATCCATATGATTACAGCCTCTGAAATCAAAATTTCAATCATTGTGGACGAGACATCGCTTGAGCAAGGCGTACGGACATTACACAAAGCATTTGAGTTAGACCGGGAGCCAGTGTTTGCGTAATATTTGCTCTAAAGAATATTTGCAGAAACACGAATTATTGTTTACTATTGCACACTTCACATAGGACGGATTCCATTCTAACAAGACGGAGAAAAGGATAATGCTGATTTTAACAAGACGTGTGGGTGAAACAATTATCGTCGGCGACGATATTGTTGTCACCGTACTGAGCATAAAAGGCAATCAAGTCCGCATCGGCATTACTGCGCCCAAAAATGTTACCGTACACCGTGAAGAAATCTACCAACGCATCCAACAGGAAAAGAACAGCACAACTATGCCGGTCACTGTTGCTGCTCCCAAGAAAATTGAGGTGACCACACCACCTCCCGCTACCTCAACATCCCAAATCAAAACAACGGCTATCATCAGAAAGAAACGAGAAAAAAAGGAACTGCGTGAAGAGTAAAAGTTAATACCATGTTCATGGAGAGATGGCCGAGTGGTCGAAGGCGCTCCCCTGCTAAGGGAGTATGGGGCTTAAACTCCATCGAGGGTTCGAATCCCTCTCTCTCCGTAATACGCGCCCGTAGCTCAGTTGGATAGAGTACCTGGCTTCGAACCAGGGTGTCGGGAGTTCGAATCTCTCCAGGCGCGTTAATGATCCTGAAATTGACCCGTTAAGTATTGAAATATCCGGGCTAGTAATACTGCGCAGTTTTCCTGACTCAAATGCTGTCAGGATAACGCTTTCTTCTGCATCTAATTTTTGTTTATGTTTTTTTGTTTGCATCATTTGATCTCCTACGATAGCTTTTCATCACCTTTCGACTTTTAAAAGCAGTGTTTAAAAAAATCTTTTCTTCATCTTCAACAAAAGGCACTAATACTACATAATCATCAATTTCAATAACCAATATATATGGGGGCCGAACCTCAATCTATCAACTTCTCCAGCTTATGACGCTCTAGTTTTCCAAGCGAATTATGTGGTAATTCTCTAGCAAAAAATATGCGCTCTGGCACCTTGTAATTAGCTAGGTATTGCATAATAAATTGACGCAGATCAGCTTCACTTACAGCCCGATCTGATTTTGTCACGACAAATGCATACACAATCTGCCCAAATTTTTTATCTGGATAACCAAACACACCCGCTTCCTTAACAGCGTGGTGTAGGTAAATAATATCTTCAACTTCCTGAGGGGCTATATTTGATCCGCCTCTGATAATAATTTCTTTTTTTCTTCCCATAAACCAATAATAACCATCTTCATCTCGATATGCTAAATCCCCTGTATGCAGCCATCCATTAGCCAGCAAAGCTGTGGTTGCTAATTGGTTATTCCAGTACCCGATAGCATTTGCGCGGCTTTTAACAAGAATTTCACCCGTTTCTTTTAATTTCGCGTTAGTATTATTACTATTTATTATTTTTATTTGGGTTCCATGTGCCGCCTTGCCAATAGATCCCAGCTTAGTAGGCGTAACTGGATAATGAATCGCATAGCTGAATGACTCTGTCATGCCACAGCATTCGCTGATATTTTTGCCGGTTAATTGATAAAATCGACGATGCAGCTCGAGCGGAATTTTATCTCCACCAGCCAGACAAACCTTGATGCTAGACAAGCTAACATTTTCAGATTCACTGACATCTAATAATTCACTTATCTGATAAGGAATAAGCATAAGATGTGTAACCGGATATCGGGCGAGAACGTGTAAAATAGTGCGAGGATCATAATGTTCAATTAAGTTGAGGCAACCACCAACATATAAAGTTGTCAGCATTTGTCCTGCAAAACCGGCAATATGACACATAGGTAACGAGACAAGAACGTGATCATTATTGTTGTATTGCAAAGTCTCAATCTGATTAATGACGGTGTTAAATAGAGATTGATTGGTATGAATGACACCTTTTGGTTTTGACGTTGTTCCCGATGTATATAGAATGCATGCGATATCATTATCGTTAACATTAGCTTCGGGTAGCGCAAAAGAATGGGGCGTATTTAATGCATCGGCGATATCAAAAATTGTTATTTTACCAAATTGCTCCTTGATTGTATCAAATATTGGTTTTAATTTTTCATCAATAATTAAATGTGATATCTCACAGTCTTTCAGAACAAATGCGAGTTCAGAGGACTTGAAACGCGTATTAACAGGAACCACAGTTGCTCCGGTTTTGAAAATCGCCAGATAGCTAATAACAAGAGCAAGACTGTTATAGGCAAATATTGCAATTCTGGAATTTTTATTTAGATTACTAGATAGTAATTGTGAGGCAAAATAGCTGGAAAATATATCAAGTTCTCTAAAACTGGTTTTTTCCTTTTGGAAGATGATGGCTGTTGCATCTTTCTGTAGAGATCGTGACAAAAATTTATCTACTGTTATCATAGCGTGTATTCCATGAGTGCCGCAGTATCTATAGATATCGATTTATACTGGAAATTTGAAGCCTTAGCTAAGCAACCAATGCAATCAAAACATAAACAGCTTCAGGAGTTATTCTAAAGTCTATACTCGATCTAATTCAATCAGAATTTCAAAAATCCCTATCAGAAGGCCCGATGATCATACCATAAAAGGTTAGTCGAGATGATATATGGGTCGTATATTGCACAACAATATTGTATAATAACACCCAACATAAGCGTTAATAGAAGAAATATAATATCACCTACCCATTGACCTTGTGTGCTGATAAGGAGGTGATGAAACTTGCGCCATGAATTGCAAGAAAATATTTTTTAGGGATATAGGTAATGGAGCATTCATGGATACTATTAGTATTAATGACCCTCATGCTTGGTGCGCGACATGGGTTAGATATGGACCATATAGCAATCATTAATTCTATTACTCAAACTACTCGGGGCAATCATTTTTTCTCAAAGATAGTGGGACTTTTATTTTCATTGGGTCATGGAATCATTGTAACATTAATTAGTCTGATTATCGGAACTGGAATGATGCGAGCTCACTTTCCATCATGGTTAGATAATGTTGGGAACTGGATGTCGATTCTACTATTATTTATTTTTGGTGTCATCACCTTGTTGAATGTGTTACGAGGTTCATCACAACTCATGCCATCAAAACCTTTTTATGTTTTTTTATCGAAAAAGTTAATGGCTAAACAGGGAAACCCAATATTAGTGATGATGATCGGAGCTATTTTTGCCTTATCTTTTGATACGATTAGCCAGGTAGGATTATTTTCAATTTCTGCAGCCGCTATGAAAGGATGGTTGTTCTCTGGAGTGTTGGGTATAGCTTTTATGGTTGGTATGATGGCAACGGATGGACTCAATGGATTACTTGTTTTTAACATGATTCAACGAGCCGACAAATCATCGCTTTATATGTCTCGAATCATTGGATTGATCATCGCTTCTTCTACCTTTGTTATGGGCATCATGAACATACACAAAATAGTGTAAGAGACTTTTATAATGCATGAATTATGGATTTGCCAGAACATTTTCGAGATTGTAAACCAACAAGCAGTCAAACAAAGCTGTGTCCGTGTCAAAAGAGTTTATTTAGAAATTGGGCAGCTAACGATGATTGAAAAATCGGCGTTAACACTATGCTTTAACGTTGTTAGCAAGGGCACGGTTGCTGAAAATGCAGTGCTTGAAATTATCGAAATACCTGGGAGCGCTAGATGTGATTCGTGCCAGCAAACTGTTTCAGTTAGTCAATATTATGATTATTGTCGATACTGCCAAAATTTTTCATTAACCATTATGCAAGGTCAAGAGTTACGAATTAAATCAATGGAGGTTGAATAATGTGTGGAATATGTGGTTGTTCTGATGAAACCCATGAAGTTGAAAATCATACCCATCATCATACTTCTCATAGCCATGATAACAAAGTCCTAATCGAGCAGGATATTATGTCAATGAATAATACATTTGCTTTGAACAATAAAAATTATTTAGCAAAACAAAAAACATTGGCGTTAAATATTATGTCAAGCCCGGGGTCAGGAAAAACCACCCTTCTTGCAAAAACGATTTCGGATTTAAAAAATGAAATCGATATGTCAGTGATTGTTGGTGATCAACAATTTAATTTTGACGCAGAGAAGATTAAATCAAATGGTGGTCGAGCAATACAAATAAACACAGGAAAGGCATGCCATTTAGATGCGCATACAGTAGGCCATGTCATAGCAACTATTCCTCTAAAAGAAAGATCCATATTATTTATTGAGAATGTGGGTAATCTCATTTGTCCTGCCATGTTTAATTTAGGTGAAAATTATAAAGTAGCCGTTCTTTCTGTTGCAGAAGGGGACAACAAACCGCTTAAATATCCCGATATGTTTTACGCTGCTGATTTGATGATTATTACGAAAATCGATTTACTTCCTTATGTCGATTTTGATTTAAATAAATGTATTGAATATGCGCGTCGTATCAAGCCTGATATTGAAATCTTGTCGCTTTCTTCTGTGAAAGGAGATGGCTTGGCAGATTGGTATCAATGGTTGAAGCAAAAGAATATATAAATGAAGCTGAGTCGATTACAAATTATTGTCACCGGCCAAGTACAAGGTGTGGGATTGAGGCCGCATGTCTTTCATACAGCGCAGCAGTTAGGATTAACAGGTTTTGTAAAAAACAACTTTTCAGGAGTTTATATTGAAGTACAAGGTGATATTGCTTCTCAATTCGTAGCCAAACTAAATGCAACATTGCCGCCTCTTGCTAAAGTCAATAATATTCAAATAAAATCAATTCATATAAAAAAAAATGAAAAGTCTTTTGAAATTATTAAAAGTGAAGCAGTAGAGGGTCAATCCGTTATTCCTCCAGATACCTGTATTTGTTCGGACTGTCTCAATGAATTATTTGATCCAGCAAGCCGATATTATCGTTATCCATTTTTAAACTGTACTCAGTGTGGCCCCAGATTAACTATCACACTGCAACTCCCCTATGATCGCTGTCAAACATCAATGCGTCAATTTCCACTTTGTGATGCATGTTGCATAGATTATTCTGCGCCAGAAAATAGACGCTATCATGCGCAACCAACAGCCTGTGCTAAGTGTGGCCCGCAGCTCTCCTTGTCGATAAATGAAATCGCGAAAATGATTTTACGAGGTGAAATCGTTGCATTAAAAGGGTTAGGTGGGTATCAATTAATATGTGACGCCAGAAATGAGGCAGCCATAGCAATATTGCGTGCCAAGAAAAACCGCCAAGCCAAGCCATTTGCCTTGATGGCTGCAAATCTAGCTAGTATCAATACTATCGCTGAGGTGAATGATCATGAGGAGAAATTATTAACTAGTCCAGCACGTCCTATTGTCTTGCTTAAGAAAAAAGATAAAACATTATCGGCATCCATTGCGCCAGGATTATCACATATTGGAATGATGCTACCTTCCACACCATTACATTATTTGTTGTTGAATGAATTTTCCGGACAGCGCAGCGGAACAGAATGGATGGATGAAATTCAACCTATGATATTAATTGTCACAAGTGCAAATAGTGGCGGCGAACCACTTGTGATTAAAGATCATCTTGCACAAAGTGAATTACAAGAAATTACCGACAATATTGTTTCCTATAATCGTGAAATACTAACGCGCGTTGATGATTCTGTAGCGCGCGTGATAAATAACATCCCTGTATATATTCGACGATCACGTGGATATGCATTGACTCCTATTCAACTTCCATATTCTATTCCACCAACGATTGCCATTGGAGGGCAACTTAAAAACACCATCTGCATTACTCGCGGTAATGAAGCTTTTGTTTCGCAACATATTGGTAATTTAAATAATCAATCGACAATCGCATTCTTTCACGAATCACTTAATTATTTATTAAAATTCCTAAATGTTATTCCAGAACGAATTGCGCATGACTCGCACCCTGATTTTTATACGTCTCGGTTTGCTGAAAGCTATGGAATGCTAACATTTCCGATTCAACACCACCATGCTCATCTTACATCGGTTGCTGCTGAACATCATATCCAACAACCGGTACTCGGTTTGGCGCTTGATGGTTATGGGTATGGAATAAATGGTGAATCATGGGGTGGAGAATTGTTATTGCTGGAAAATACGACTTTTAAACACCTTGGGAATTTGTCTCCTCTACCTCAACCGGGTGGTGATATTGCAACACGTGAACCTTGGCGTATGGCTGCCAGTGTTTTGCATCTTTTAGGACGTGGAGAGGAAATTGGCAAAAGGTTTGCAGACCAACCTCAATCACATTTACTAGATCAGCTATTAGAGAAACGTATTAATTGCCCTATGACGAGTAGTTGCGGACGGTTATTTGATGCGGTAAGTGCATTAGTTGGGCTTCAAACACTTTCTCAGTATGAGGGTCAAACGGCAATGCAGTTAGAAAGTTTAGTAACAAATCCTCAAATTATACCTAATGGATGGCGCATAAATGAAAGATATTTTGATATCATGCCAACACTGGATTTCTTATTAAACATAAATGATCCTGTTCTAGGAGCAAACTTATTCCATGGAACGTTAATTGCTGGTCTTGCTGCATGGGTCAAAGGAATTGCTCGAGAAACAGGGATTGATACGGTATTATTAAGTGGCGGCTGTTTTTTGAATAAAGTATTAACGGAAGGGCTCATTCAATCATTTTGTGAATCCGGCATCAAGCCATTGTTACCGCGCGCGCTACCGCCTAATGATGGTGGAATTTCACTCGGACAAGCATGGATAGCCGGAAGATCATAAGGATGTTTTATGTGTTTAGCAATGCCTGCGCAAATTACCCAGCTTCTTGGAAATGAACGAGCCATTGTCAATTTAGGCGGTGTTACCAAGGAAATTTCCGTTTCGTTATTAGATCAAATCTCAATCGGTGATTATGTCATTATACATGTGGGTTATGCTTTAACACGGCTGGATGAAAATGAAGCGCGAAAAACGTTAAGTTTGTTTGCGGAAATGCTGGAGGCTGCTCACAAGTGAAGTACATAGAAGAATTCCGCAATGGCGAATTTGCAAAAGCACTATCACAAGAAATTGCAGAAAATGTTGAACCTGATAGGCACTATCAGTTTATGGAATTTTGTGGTGGACACACTCATACTATTCATCGGTATGGCATTCCAAATTTACTGCCTAAAAATGTAGAAATGATTCATGGTCCAGGGTGTCCTGTTTGTGTGTTACCGATGGCAAGAATTGATAAAGCCATTGCACTCGCTTCATTTTCAAACGTTATACTCTGTAGCTATGGTGACATGTTACGTGTACCTGGAACCGGGCAAAAAAGTTTATTAAAAGCAAAAACCGCGGGTGCTGATGTTAGAATGATTTATTCAGTCGATGACGCTCATAAAATAGCTCAAGAAAATCCACAAAAAGAAGTGGTATTCTTTGCAATCGGTTTTGAAACAACCACTCCGCCAACGGCATTTGCCATTCAGCAAGCCAAAAAATTAGGGTTAAGTAATTTTAGTGTTTTTTGCAATCATGTTCTAACGCCAGTTGCGATGGATAGCTTACTGCAAACAAAAGAGGTTAATCTGGATGGATTTGTAGGGCCCGCACATGTCAGCATCGTGATTGGAAGTAAACCTTATGAAACAGTCAGTAAAAAATATCACAAACCAATTGTAATTTCTGGATTTGAACCATTGGATGTATTGCATTCCATTTTGATGTTAATTCAACAAATAAATGAAAATCGCTGTGAAGTTGAAATTCAATACACCCGTGCAGTGAATCGCTTGGGTAATTTAATTTCGCAGCAAGTCATGACAGAGGTATTAGAGTTACGAGAAAGTTTTGAATGGCGCGGATTAGGTTTTATTCCGCATAGCGCCTTACAAATAAAGGCGATTTATGCGGAATTTGATGCCGAAAAACGCTTTGAATTACCAGAAACCATTGGAGAAGAACATAAACAATGTATTTGTGGATCTGTTTTGCGTGGTGTTAAAAAACCAATGGAATGCAAATTATTTGCCAAAGTATGTACACCAGAAAATCCTTTGGGCTCTTGTATGGTTTCGTCGGAAGGTGCGTGCGCAGCAGTGTATGCTTATGGCCGGGTAAATGCACTATGACAGAAGCTGTCGCTATAAAAAAGTTAAGTGGTCCAAAACTCAATTTCAAAAATGGAACTATTGATTTGGCGCATGGCAGCGGCGGTCGGGCTATGGCGCAACTCATTGATCAATTATTTTTAGTCGCATTTAACAATGAATGGCTAAATCAAAAAAATGATCAAGCTGCTTTTTCTGTTTCCTCTGGCCGAATGGTCATAGCAACCGATGCGCATGTTATTTCACCATTATTTTTTCCAGGCGGTGATATTGGTTCTTTATCAGTGCACGGTACGATTAATGATATTGCGATGTCAGGCGCCAAGCCACTTTATTTATCAGCCAGCTTTATTCTGGAAGAAGGATTTCCGCTTGCAGATTTACAAAAATTGGTGACATCCATGGCGCACGCTGCAAAGCAAGCGAATGTTGCCATTATCACAGGCGATACAAAAGTAGTGGAACGTGGAAAAGGAGATGGCGTTTTCATTACAACCACAGGTATTGGAATGGTTCCTGAAGGGGTACATATTTCAGGTAATCAAGCAAAACCGGGTGATCATGTGATTGTCAGCGGATATGTCGGTGATCATGGGGTTGCTATTATGTCTCATCGAAATAATTTGCAATTTCAAACCACCATTCAATCTGACACTGCTTCACTTCATGATTTAGTCGCATGCATGATTCATGCTGCACCAAACATCCATTGTTTGCGCGACCCAACACGTGGCGGTCTTGCTACGACACTCAATGAATTTGCTCTCCAATCTCAAGTCGGTTTTATGATTGATGAACGTAAAATTCCTATTCGCACGGAAGTAGCCAGTGCCTGTGAGTTGTTAGGTCTGGATGCTCTCTATGTTGCTAATGAAGGAAAATGCGTTGCGATTTGCGATCCAAGTGATACTGAAAAATTATTAGCAGCTATGATGTCTCATCCACTTGGGTTACATGCTGATGTCATCGGAGAAGTGATTGAAGATCACCGACATTTCGTTCAACTAAAAACAAAGATAGGTGGTATGAGAATTGTAGATTGGTTAGCGGGAGAGCAATTACCAAGAATTTGTTGAAAAGGGCCCGCTTTGTTGGCACCACTTTTATCAACGGAATGTGACTTGATAACCGTTCGACTGATGCCGTATTCGGTGTTCGGGCAGAACCGGAATCACTGTTCGTTTCCGTGCCGTAATTGGTGTTCGTTCCGACCGAAATACACAATTAAGCACCTTTTAAAGTGTTCCGCTAGTCGTGCAATAGCAGGTGCTTAGTACCCATACGGTCAGCCACATCCTCTTGTGTCAGTCCAGCCGGATTGGCGCTGTGCCCTCACTTAAAATATCAAGATACTTGCGGTAAACATAAATCTTATTACGTGCTTTGCCTGTAATTTCCGTTACGATACCAAGTTTTGTTAGATGATTAAGCGATTTAATTGCAGTAGGCAAAGATAGATGGCAATTCTCAACGATCTTTTTACTATCGGTAGTTGGATGTCGCTGTAAATAGTGATGCACCATCAGTGTAGATGCTGATGGCTTACCAATAATTTCTATTTTTTTCCTGTCTTCTGTAAAAAGATTTAAAATAGCTTGAGCAGTAGAAACAGCTTGGTTAGCAGTCTCAACAACACCTTTAAGAAAAAATTGCAGCCATTCTTCCCAATCACCGGTTTCTCGAACAAGTTGTAAGTGATCATAATAAGCTTGTCTATGCGTTTTAAAATACAAGCTGAGATAAAGCAAAGGCTGACGCATAATGCCATCGACACACAATATAAACGTAATTAGCAGTCGACCCAAACGTCCATTTCCATCTAAAAAAGGATGAAGGGTTTCAAATTGATGATGGGCTAAAGCCGCTTTAACCAAGGTTGGTAACTTCACTGTTTCGTCATGTAAAAACTTTTCTAATTCCCCTAATAAATCCATTAATTTTTCTGGTGGTGGCGGAACAAATTTAGCATTTCCTGGGCGAGTACCACCGATCCAATTTTGGGAGCGGCGAAATTCGCCAGGCTGTTTAGAGCTACCACGCCCTTTGTTTAATAAAACCTCGTGCATTTCGCGAATTAAACGAAGCGAAAGTG
>MGYE01000062.1 GCA_001801625.1 Gammaproteobacteria bacterium RIFCSPHIGHO2_12_FULL_42_10 | reverse complement strand
ATTTTTGGGCACTTTGTTTGCATCGCTATCAAGAATATCAAAAAACAACCATTCCGATGTTACCCATCACACATGGTATCACCTTCACAAAATGGCACATCACCTTTTACAGTTTGTTAACGATCGCCTGCAGCTTGCTCCCTTATGCGATTAAAATGAGCGGTGATTTTTATCTCGTCTGTGCACTGCTTTTAAATAGTGGGCTCATTTTCTATGCATTCAAATTGCAATTTTCAAGTGAGATGCATACCATCGCTCTGAAAACATTTCGTTATTCGCTCATTTACTTAACGGGCATCTTTTCTGCGCTCTTACTAGATCATTATTTATTAATTGCATAGCATAATATGAAAAAAACTCAGTCTTTCTCAGTACGTATACAATACATTTTGCCGCAACATCTCATCTCTCGCATTGCAGGTATGTTTGCTAATGCGCGCATTGTGCCATTTAAAAACTGGTTGATTAGAAAATTCATAAAAACATATCGTGTTTCACTGGTAGAAGCCATGATCGAGCAACCAGAAGCCTATGATACGTTCAATCATTTTTTCACGCGTCAATTGAAACCTCATGCAAGACCAATCGATCAACAGCCACACACCATCACAAGCCCCGTTGACGGCATCATTGCCCAAATTGGCACCATTCAACAAAAAATATTATTACAAGCTAAGCAATTTTACTTTGATCTCGATTCTTTACTTGCAAACACGGGGTCACTTTCAAAACAATTTGAAAATGGCGCCTATGCAACACTCTATCTCGCACCCTCCAATTATCATCGCGTACACCTACCCATTGATGGTCAATTAATACAAACGATTTATGTTCCCGGTCAATTATTTTCAGTCAATCAGAAAACATCTGCTGTGATTCCCAATATTTTTAGTCGCAATGAACGCCTCATTGCTATTTTAAATACAGCCATCGGTCCCATGGCAATCATTTTGATTGGTGCAATGATTGTTGGTAATATCAAAACAGTTTGGACAGACTCACCAATCAAAGGCGGCCAAATCAAAATAGAAAATTTTACAAATGGCATAAAATTAGCAAAAGGCGATGAACTAGGTTATTTTCAATTAGGCTCAACTGTTATTTTATTATTTGCAAAAAATGCTATGCGGTGGGATGAAAAGATGACGGTTAACTCACCTATTAAGATGGGTGAAAGAATTGCCCATTATCATGCCGGATAGTCAGAATCGTCTTTGCGTAAGCTAATATCCAGAAATTTTGTAAGATATCAGCCCATCCTTATCGTCAATATATATCACAGCTTATTGAAAATAATAATAAAATACTATTTCTTAGACTCACTTAAATGCACTGCGCTCGATAAAGATTGAGTAAGCCGTCATGAATTTGCTAAGCTGAAATTGTTTCAAGGATGATCAATGGATAGTGTCAAGGATAAGATACTGCGCCATGGATGACGGAAACGGAAAGCTTGTACAGCAGGATGCTAAAATAAAACAAAAAGGGGTTGCCTTTAGGATGAGGCGGCCCCTTTTGTTTATTTCTGGTGGCGATCGATACTCGCTTTAATCTCTCGATGTGCAGCCTCCATATCTTCCCAACCATCGACCTTCACCCATTTGCCAGGTTCTAAATCTTTATAATGCTGAAAGAAGTGCTCAATTTGATTTAATAATTGCTGACCTAAATCTTTGGGTTCTTTCACGGTGCTATAAAGTGGTGTTAATTTATCAACGGGCACGGCTAAAATTTTTGCATCTTTTCCAGACTCATCTGTCATACGTAAAAGCCCAATAGGACGACAACGTATAAGCGTGCCTGGCTGCAACGAGAAAGGCGAAACCACCAATACATCAACCGGATCACCGTCTTCAGAAAGCGTTTGGGGAACAAACCCATATTCACATGGATAAAACATCGATGTGCCCAAAAAACGATCTACCATCACAAGACCACTCTCTTTATCAAGCTCATATTTAATGGGTGCCGCACGAGAGGCAATTTCAATAATAACGTTTATGTCATCTGGAATATGTTTGCCTGGGGTTAAAGCATCTAAGTGCATATCAGTTTCCTTTAGGGTCTGTCAAAATATCAACGCTAGTGTACTTTGCATGTGTTATTTTGCAAGTTCCGGCATAACATATGTGCATGAATATACAAGGAGCAATACCTGTGAATTGCTTATTTTGCAAAATCATTAACAATGAAATTCCGTCTAAAATCATCTATCGTGACGACATCGTGCTTGCTATTGACGACATCAATCCACAAGCGCCCATTCATAAAGTCATTATCCCAACTAAACATGTCTCAACTTTAAATGACGTGACGCAAATAGATGCCACCCTCCTTACCTCGATGATGCAAACAGCAATGATGCTAGCTAAACAGCTGAAGATTGCAGATGATGGGTATCGCATCGTCATGAATTGTAACGCCCATGGCGGACAAAGCGTCTTTCATATACATTTACATCTACTCGGCGGCAGACACCTTCATTGGCCACCAGGCTAACCACTCAATTAGGTTCATATATATTATGTTGCAAACTTATTTTCACCAAATCATAGCCTCCCTTGGGGATGATCCAGAGCGCCCAGGACTTAAAGACACACCAAAACGCGCCGCACAAGCCTTACAATTTCTAACACAAGGCTATACACAATCTATTGATGAGGTCGTAAATGGTGCTTTATTTCCAGCAACCTCTGATGAAATGATTCTCATCAAAAATATTGAACTCTACTCCTTATGCGAGCACCACCTACTACCATTTATCGGAAAATGCCATATTGCCTATATTCCTGATGGTAAAATTATTGGACTCTCTAAAATTGCTCGTATTGTGGATCTTTATGCAAGACGACTACAGGTCCAGGAAAATCTGACAAAAGAAATAGCAGATACCATCCAACAGGTCGCCCAAGCTAAGGGAGTTGGCATCATCATCGAAGCACAGCACCTATGCATGATGATGCGTGGCGTAGAAAAGCAAAATTCCATTATGACCACCTCTGTGATGCTTGGCACCTTACGTGAAGACCCACAATCCAGGGCTGAGTTCTTCAATTTAGTGCATAGGGGATGAAATATCCGGGTTAAATGCTAATGAGAATGATTTGCATTATCTACCGGCATCTTCTACTATACTTCTCTATCAGAATAAATACGCGCTGTCACAACTTATGCTAATCGAAATCATCAAAAAAATTGCAACCTACTTCCTGATAACAGGTGTCATTATTGCAATTGGCTTATTAAGCTACTGCGGTATGCTTGCAATCTATCCTTCTCTTGTGCTGGCATGGGCAGCTTTTGCATTTGCAGGTTTGGTAGAAGGTGGTGTCTTTAAGCAAAATATTGAGAACGGCATTGAGAATCTAAAATTACTGGGACGCAACGGATCATCGATTCTGATTATTCAATTACTAGACAAAAAACTAGCCAATGCACAAACAAAACAATCGATCTTAGCATCCGCTGATGAGAGCTTCTTAAAAGACTATCTCAATCTCAAAAATGATATTGAGTATAGCCGCCATCATGCCGTATCAAAAAAACAAAAGGCAGCGCTTTTGTTTGCACAAAAACGCTTGCGCCGTATGCAGAAATACTTTGTTGCATGCGTACTTTCCACAAACACAGCGATGCAAGCAGATCAACCAATCATCACAGGCCTTCAAAAAGAACTGAGTAGCGACAAGCATCAAAAAGACTTAAGTAAATTGAAACGCAAACGCTGGTTAATATGCGCCAGTTTGCCCATTGCATTATTTTCTGGCATCGGTTTTGGTTTTGCAACCGCATCTGCTTTAAACACAGCGTTCATTGGACTTAGCATAGCTTCTGCTGGTTTCGTTTGGCCGCTTGCGATACTCGCCTGCATTGGTTATGTGTTCCTCATCTATCACACTGTTTCAGACATGATCGCCAATGATACTATAACGACATGGAAAAAAAGAGTATCGGGTTGGTTTAAAAGACAGGGCACACAAGATCGTCCTGAAAAAACACTCGTTTATGCATTACGTGTCACCGGCATTGGATTGCTGACACTTTCCATATTAAGCATTAGTGTTTTAGCAACACTTGCAACAGCAGGCACTTGGTGGCTTGCAGTGAAAGAAGGCGCGCTCTTAATACCACGTATTGCAACGGGCGCAATCATCATTCGTGATTTCTTAATTCCACTTACCTTCATAACAGGGCTTGCATTTTCCATACGCAACTCGTTGCTATCTGTTAGGCTGATTATGCAGAAAATATGCGGAGCGCATCCACTGCAATACCTCGCATCACAATATCGCTCGGTCTTCAAAAAAGAAGGGCTCGTTGTCAGATTAAATCCATTTAAACTCTTAGTCCAAGTCATTATTCAACCCATCAAAGCAAGTATCTTTATCGGTCATCTCATTGCAACGGGATTAACGGGCGACAGAACGCCTTGTCTCAACCAAGGTGCAGCAATAGCAAGTGCTGCAATCGGCGCTCTCTCTGATGGACTAGTAGACTACTCTTATATCACCGCTAAAGAAGAATGTGACGAGGAAACAGACAATGCACACCATGATGATGCAAAACATCATCACCATGATCACGCACCATTCATTGATTGGGTATTAAAATTTGCCTTATCTCCATTACACTTATTAGCCGCTACATGGGATTATTTTTTCACGCAAAAGCCATTTGGGGCATTATTTAAAAAACATCTTGAGTATGAACCTCATGAACACCCGCATATTGAGTGGACATTGCACCACATCGTCTCACCACTCTTATGTGGGTTCGCTGCAGCATGGGGCGCTTGTTTTACACAAAAAACATTCCGTGCATTATACAAAAGCTATCAATATCAAGCGCATACACATGATCACGATCATCCAGACATTAAAACAAGCGGTGCTTCACCTGGATGGATTCAACAAGAACTCAGACAACGCTTTGAAAAGCACATGCAGCATGCAAAGACAGAGGAAGAGAAAACAACACTGCGTACTTCCCAAGCGCTCTTGTCTACTGCCCTCAGCACTGAAAATAAAACAGTACCGAATATGTCTAGCGCATTTTTTGATAAAAAATCGCAACATGGTGCTGCTGAAAAATGGATAACACAAATTGCGAGCGAGTATCAGGTGATGTTGTAGCATACTAAAACCGCATTGGCATCACGACATAAAAATGTGGTTCATCAGTTTCAGAACGAATCAGCAAACCGCCCTGTGCATCCGTAAAAATAAAACGTATCGCAGCAGAAGATAGAGTAGAGATCGCATCTAACAAATAAGACACATTAAATCCAACTTCCATCGCATTGCCAGCATAATCAAGCGATACGACTTCTTCTACTTGCTCTTGTTCTGCATTGTTTGCGCTAATCAGCAATCGATTATTCTCTAACTGCAACCGCACCCCACGAAATTTTTCATTCGATAAAATAGCAGCTCGTATTAATGCCTGTTTAATAGCATCACGCTCTAAAACCACTGTCGTTGCACCTTGCGGGATCACACGTTGGTAATCTGGGTATCGTGCATGAATCAATTTTGATGTGAAAATAAAGTGTTTGGCGGTGACACAGATACGCTGTTCGTTCACACGTAGGGTCATGTCAGCATCAGAATCATTTTCTAAAAGACGCATCAATTCCAAAACGCTTTTTCTAGGTAGGAGCGCCTGCATTTCTACATGATCTATACGATCTTCATGAATGGCAGCAAATGCTAAACGATGACCATCCATTGCAACGCACTGGATCTTTTTTTGTTTGATATCTAACAAAATACCATTGAGATAATGCCGAACGTCTTGCTCGCCCATTGCGAAATACGTTTTCGTTAATAGTTGTTTTAAACCTGCTTCGCTTACCGTAAGCTCGGTTGCATAAATATGATTCTCTAAGTTAGGAAATTCTTCTGCTGGCAATGTTTTCAATGTAAAACAACTCTCGCCAGAGCGTAATAATAAATTATTTTTTCCTAATGAAAGCGAGAGAATGGCATCCTCTGGTAAAACACGACAGATATCAAACAATTTTCTTGCAGAAACTGTCGTTCTACCCGGCTCTGTCATTGAAAGCAACGGCACAGTACCCACCAGCTCCATCTCTAGATCCGTGCCTGTTAAACACAGTTGATTGTCTTTAGTCGATAGCAAAACATTTGCAAGAATGGGCTGCGATTGTTTTTTATCAATAACGCCGCTGATCGCCTGTAGAGGTTTCAAAAGAGCATTGCGATGGACCGTGATATTCATATGCATGGGCCTCCACTACGTTGTCAGCATTCTGAGTAGGTTAGTGTAATCTTCTTCTAAGCTAGGCGTCGTTTGTCGCCATTCAGTAATCATGCGACAAGCATGCATGACCGTTGTATGGTCTCTGCCGCCAAATGCATCGCCTATTTCTGGCAAACTATGATTGGTTAATTCTTTTGCCAAAGCCATTGCGATTTGTCTTGGTCTTGTTACAGAGCGCGTGCGACGTTTTGATAATAAATCCGCGACTTTAACCTTGTAATACTCTGCAACAATTCTTTGTATATTTTCAATCGTCACTAATTTGTCTTGTAAAGCCAATAAATCACGCAACGCTTCCTTTACAAATTCTAGCGTAATCGCTCTGCCTGTAAAGTGAGCATTTGCAATAATGCGTTTTAATGCACCCTCAAGCTCGCGCACATTGGAACGTAGTCGTTTCGCAACAAAAAAAGCAACCTCATAAGGCAAATCAATTTTTGATTGCTCAGCCTTGCTCATTAAAATAGCAACACGCGTTTCAAGTTCCGGCGGCTCAACGGCAACCGTCAGCCCCCAGCCAAATCGAGATTTTAATCGTTCTTCTACACCATTAATTTCTTTGGGATAACGATCGCATGTTAAAATAACTTGCTGCTGACTTTCTAATAGCGCATTAAAAGTATGAAAGAATTCTTCTTGTGTTCTATCTTTGCCTGCAAAAAACTGAATATCATCAATTAACAATGCATCCACACCACGATAGTAGCGTTTAAATTCATTCATTGCATTCGTTTGCAATGCTTTTACCATATCTGCAACAAACCGTTCAGAATGCAAATATAAAACACGGGCATGCGAACGATTACGAATAATTTGATTGCCAATCGCATGCATTAAATGCGTTTTACCTAACCCAACCCCGCCGTACAAAAAAAGCGGATTGTAAGCAATTGCCGGATTTTCAGCAACCTGCATAGAGGCGGCTTTAGCTAATTGGTTGGATTTACCCTCTACAAAAGTCTCAAAAGTAAATAATGGATTTAAATTAGACCGATGCGCCCCCTGATTGACCGCAGGCACATTCTGGTCAGCAGATGATCTATTTTGAATTGGGGGCGGAAGAGGACGCGATTCTGTAGCAGAACGCCTACTCCCAATCTCAACCAACACAAGTAACGGCTGTGCTGCACTAAATTGTTTTACTAATTCATTAATTCTTGCTAAGAATCGTTCCGTAATCCAGTCTAAAACGAAACGATTAGGCGCCAACAAGACAAGCTTACCACTTGTTTCGTCTGCCTGTAGCGGCCTAATCCACGTATTAAATTGCTGTGATGAAAACTCGCTCTCGAGCGAATGCAAACACTTTTCCCAAACCGATTCGCTCACAAACACTCCCCATCATCGCGCTGCAGATAGCCCAATCAATAAAAATATAATAGCAGCCCCGGAGAATAAATAATTATCAAACAGTGCATTATGCATAAAGTAGATATCACCTTGTCGTGCAACGCCCATGCCTGCAATCGCAGCAAATCCAAGACCAAACAAAATAAAGAATGCTTTGCTCACAGTACGGTTAATCGCAGCGATGAGTGATGCGGCACCCGTTGCAAGATAAACCAAATT
Source organism: Gammaproteobacteria bacterium RIFCSPHIGHO2_12_FULL_42_10 (assembly GCA_001801625.1). Taxonomy (GTDB): domain Bacteria; phylum Pseudomonadota; class Gammaproteobacteria; order DSM-16500; family DSM-16500; genus Aquicella. The sequence continues at coordinate 10,058 of MGYE01000062.1, read as the reverse complement.
ATGCATCGCATCGACCGAAAAATAACCATACAGCAATCCATTTTGTATCAAGCGAGGAAAAACACCACCGCCTACCACGCCCATAAAAATAAACGCTATGCCAAACAATACTGCTAATATCCTTACCATACTGCTCTCCTAGTTTAGTGAACGATACATCGACCGAGTATAGCGCAAAACATTTAATGCGTCATCTCTGAGACATAGCCTAGATATTTCATGGCAATTTCCGCTAACTGGTTGCTGTGGGTGTTATGTAGCAAGAAGTCAAGCGCAAGGCCTGCGGCCGACGAGCCATTGTGCGAAATAACACCCACAGCAACCAGTTAGCGGAAATTGCCATGAAATATCTAGGCTAGTATCGGCTGATCTGACAACTCACATTGCTTGCATCTAAAGTCAAATCGCCTGTAATAATAATGTACATTGATTCACCTTGCAGTGGCACGCCATGCGTCTCCAGGTGACAAAAGTCATTGACTGTATATTGTACAAAACGGTTATAGTTTGATTGATAAGTGCTAATTTGCAACGTGGAGGCAACAATTTCATAGTCATGACTATATGTAAAAGCCGTCCACATGTTATCTCCGCGGTGTATATCAAAGAGATAAGGGACCATTTGGCCATGATCTGCATCATAAATCATCAACAGCCACTGTGGTTTTCCCACATAAGTATGGAATCGCGTATAAATTTGCAACGTTGCCCCAAAGCCATCCATCGCAACAGCAAGCGGAGAAGTCACGCACAAAATCACACATAGTATCCATTGCATTACAGGTCTCTTAAGAATAAATATCCCCCTAACAGCAAAAATCCTATAAAAGAAAGCAACGCCCATTCAGCCATATCTAATGATAAAAAGATCCAGCCACGTTCAGCACATGTCACGCCACCTGCAAAAACATTCTGTATCACTTCACGCAATGGCAAAACATGCAGCATGTATTGCAAACTAACGCCACACTCATGAGCTGCACTGTTTGCCGCATGCTGAAGAAAAACCTGTCTCCCTGAAAATACTATTCCACCGATTGCTGTCAGCATCAAAAAAAAATTAGAGAAGGCCCGACCTACTCGTTTTGAGCTCAAGAATAAACCCAGCAGAAAAAAAACACCTAGCAATAAAAATAAGCCGCGCTGAAAAAGACAGAGTGGGCAGGGAGTAAGGCCTGTCGTTACTTCTAGATAATAACCCGCGCCCAACAACAAGCTGACGGCGATCAATCCAAAAAAATACAATCCTCGAATGTTCATGTTTGTTTACCCACACATCTACCAGCTATCAACCTTCTGAAAACCAATGCTGCAAGATTAATTGTGCAGCGTGTGCATCGACTTGTCCATCTTGCAGCGCCCGATAGCCACCTGCGTTAAATATTCTAGCACGTGCTTCTTTGGTCGTCAGTCGTTCATCTACCTCATCAACGGGTATTTGATAAAGCGCTCGCAATGTTTGGGCAAATTGTCGTGCCAAACTTGTCACGGATTGTTCTTTGCCATCCATTGTTAATGGCATGCCAACCACCCATACGCGCGGCTCAAAACGTTTCACTAATTGACTCACTTGTTCCCAATCCGGAACACCCTCTTTTGCCTGCAAAGTCATCAAGGGGCGCGCTGTCTTTGTGATCGTTTGCCCAACAGCAACGCCAATGCGCTTTAAGCCAAAGTCAAAAGCGATGACAATCCCATCAATGGTCTGATGCTTCATCCCAGTTTTTACCTGTGCCAATTGCAACCTGCATGGGCACCTTTAAGGTGATGCAGGTCGTCATATATTCACGAATACGCGCAATACATTCTTCTAAATCAGATTCAGCAACCTCAAAGACTAGTTCATCATGGACCTGCATAATCATATAGGCATCAACTGTTTTTTGCTGCAACCATTGATTAACACGAATCATTGCAAGTTTTATCACATCAGCTGCACTACCCTGCAACGGCGCATTAATTGCAGCACGTAATGCCGCTTTTTGCCGCTGTAATTGACTACTATTGACATCGGGCAAATATAAACGTCTTCCCCAAATTGTTTCAACATAGCCTTGTTTTTTTGCTTGCTCTCGCGTTGCTTCCATATAAAGATGAACTTTTGGATAACGTTCAAAATAACGCTCAATATATTCTTCTGCTTTTTTACGATCCACACCCAACTGACGAGACAAACCAAAAGCAGACATCCCGTATATCAGTCCAAAATTAATTGCTTTTGCATGGCGACGCATGTCTTTTGTGACTTGATCAAAGGGTACATCCCATACTTCCGATGCAGTCGCTGTATGAATATCGTGATTATTCATAAATGCTTTCATTAAATTCTCATCTTCTGTAATGTGCGCCATCAAACGCAATTCGATCTGAGAATAATCGGCACTCACCAACACAAACCCTGGTGGTGCAATAAAAGCTTGGCGTATCCGTTTACCGTCTTCTGTTCGAATAGGAATATTTTGAAGATTGGGCTCTGAAGAAGAAAGACGCCCCGTCGCCGTCCCCGTTTGACGATAAGAGGTATGAATACGTTTGGTTTGCGAATGAATCTGCGCGACTAAACGAGACGTATAAGTAGAAATTAATTTACTCAGACTACGATACTCAATGATGAGCTGGGGAATTTCAAAATCAAGCGCAAGCTCTTGCAACACGGCATCAGCTGTAGAGGGTTGCCCTGTTGGTGTTTTTTGCAAAATAGGCAATTTTAAATGTTCGTATAAAATCGTTTGCAATTGTTTCGGAGAATTCATGTTGAAAGATTGTGATGTTAATTCAAAAACTTTCTTCTCTAGTGCTTGCAATCTTTTTTGCATCACCTTTTCTTGTTGCTTTAAGCGTGCCGGATCAATCAAAACGCCTCTCTGTTCCATTTGTGCCAATATCAGAATAAGCGGCATTTCAATATTTTTGAAAATATAAGTCAAGCCTGATTCTTTTTCAAGACGCGGCCATAATGCATCGTGCAAGCGCCATGTCACATCAGCATCTTCTGCAGCATAACGACTCGCAACATTGATTTCGACTTGATTAAAGGTAAGTTGTTTGCTGCCTTTGCCTGCCACTTCTTCAAAAGTAATCGTACGCCATCCCAAATATTTCAGCGCAAGCGAATCAAGATCGTGCGCGTTAATACTATCTAATACATAAGACTCAAGCATCGTATCAAATGCGATACCTTGCAATTTAATTACAGCGCGATCTAAAACTTCTATATCATATTTTATATTTTGACCTACTTTCTGAATACTTGCATTCTCTAAGATTGGTTTCAGTTTTGACAGTACCGTTGTCTTTGCTAGTTGTGTGGGCGCATCCAGGTAATCGTGTCCAAAGGGAACATAAGCTGCCTCTCCCACGCCTAGTGCAAAAGAAATGCCTACTAACTCTGCGCTCATATAATCCAAACTAGTCGTTTCTGTATCGATTGCAATTTTTTCCGCTTGATTTAAGCGATGGATCCAATCGTCTAATAAATGTTCAGAATCAATTGTGACATAACCCGCATAATGTTTCGCTTGATCGTTCTCTTCAACTAACAATGCAGACAGCCAATTCTTAAACTCTAATTCTTTATACCAATTGGCTAACACTTGTTTATTGGCTGGTTTCACAATTAAATCAGCTAATTCAACGGGTAAAGCCACATCTTGTTTCACGGTCACTAATGACTGAATCAACGGTAATTGTGGCAAGGTGGCGCGCAAATTATCGCCCGCTTTACCAGTGATCTCATCAGCATGCTGAATAATGTTTTCTAGTGAATGGTATGCATGCAACCACTTTGCGGCAGTCTTTGGACCCACTTGCGGCACACCAGGCACATTATCAGAGGTATCACCAACCAATGTTAAATAATCAATAATCTGGTTGGGGTAGACGCCAAATTTTTCATACACGCCTTGTTCATTCAGACTCACATTGGTCATGGTGTTAATTAAGGTTACGGAAGGACTCACCAACTGCGCGAGATCTTTATCGCTCGTCGCCACAACAGTCGTCATTTTATTTTGAGTGGCCAAATGTGTCATGGTCGCAATGACATCATCTGCTTCAACGCCTTCAATAACGATCAATGGCAATCCCATTGCACGAATAATTTGATAGACAGGCTCTATCTGTTGAATGAGTTCATCTGGCGTCTCTTTTCGTGTTGCTTTATAGGCAGGATAAAGATCATCGCGAAATGTTTTACCTTTGGGATCAAAAACAACTGCCATATCAGTCGGTTTAAAATCTGTCATCAAACGTTTCAGCATATTCACCATGCCATAGATTGCCCCCGTCGGAAAACCTTTTGAATTCGTTAAGGGGGGTAAGGCGTGAAAAGCGCGATATAAGTAAGAAGAGCCATCGACGAGAATGAGTGGATGTTGAATGATCATAAGCTAGTGGTCGCCCCCGTACTCAATGCATTCACGACCATGATATCCGTTAAACTAAAGTCATTCCCTTTAAAAAGTAATGCTTCGTTGGATATTTTAGATAAAGCATAGGCAAAACAATCGCCTAAATTTAATCCGGCAGGATGATTGCTTTTACCATATTCTCGCCATGCAAGTCGCGCTATTTCTGCTTGCTCTTCGTCAAAGGGTACGATATCAATTTTAATACGATGTAAGAGTAAATCTAATTCTCAAACCGTCTGCTTCATCTTTTCGTGCCTCGATGGCAATCATAAATTCCAAGACTGTCCCCGCAGAAAGCAAACGCTTGGTATCAGTATTTTCTTGACTAAAATTCTTTATTCTTTATAATTATAAGGATTCTTTATAAAAAATCAAATGATGCATAATATAAACCACTGTGCTAGAATGGGTATTATGCAGCGTAATACTATCCTTACAACGACCACCTTTAGTCTCCCCAATCATCATATCGTTAAATCTTTTACGATTGTACGTGGCATTGTCGTACGTTCTCGATCCATCATTGGTAGTTTTTTTGGAGGATTGCAGACTATTTTTGGCGGCAATATCTCCATTTACACAAATTTATGCGAAAGAACCCGCGCTGATGCTTATGAAGACATGATTGTCCAAGCAAAGATGCTAGGGGCAAATGCCATTATTGGCGTACGTTACGATTCAGTTGACGTTTTGCGTGGCGTCACCGAAGTACTTTGTTATGGAACCGCTGTCCTCGTAGAACCCATCGCACCACACTAATAAATAGCGCACATTTGCGTCCCCCTCTCATTACGGTTTGAACTGTCAAATTTAGGATTATACAATGACAAATCAAGAACAAACTGAATGCGTGCTATGCAAAATATTTAAGAGCGGTCATGATAAATACGCCTAGCCCGGATATTTCATCATATAGCGTATAGTACGACGTCACTCAATCTGGAAAAAGATAAAGCGACAGGAAGGTGAGCAACTGAAACCCGCCCTGCACCATGTGATTTTCTTCTAAATCAAACTTCATCACCGCCTGATCTGCTATAAAAAATGCAAGCCAAAATGTGATTGAAATCACAAAAGCAACTTGTGCGCGCCGCATCCAAACGTCACGCTGTTTGACTAACCCGGCACTCGCCCAACAAAATGCAAGGGTAGATAGAAAAGACCATGCAAGAATAGCAATAAAAAACGCGGTCGGCATCCATGATGCAACAGGATACATTTTCAAAGTTTCCACTAAAAACGGATAATTCGTATCAGGCGCCCAACTGGCTTTTAAAATACCAAGATGCGCCAATCCACCCACGACATCGGTCCAAAGCGCAATCAACCACCAGAGCGTCCAGAACAAAATAATGATTTTTTTAAAAGCGAGATTATTGAATGTCATAGTGATTCATGTGCCGAAAAAATTATAGCAACTTAAAGTGTTTGCATTTCGCTGCTTTCTTATCAAATGTTACCGTATACTCAGCACCTTGGTGATGATTGAGATAAGCAATGTAATAATCTGCAAAGTCAGCACCATCGTTTTTATAACCATTTAAGGATTGCCATAGTATATCGGGTTCATGTATATGAAATTGTTTTGTTTTTAAAATATGCTCAAGAACCGTAACCACAGTCTCTCGTGAATAGTGGTAAGCACTTTCAAGCACCCAAACAAGTTCGCACAAAATAATCCCATTAATAGCAATAGAAGATGCATGCGCAGTGCGTTCTATAAAGTGGGTTGCTTTTATGCTCTGCGCTGGATCATCCTGAACCAGGTATCGAACCAGTACATTCGTATCAATTCCCTTCATGTTGTCCGCCGCTAGTTTTTATCGCTTGGTTCATTTTTTCAATAGAAATAATTTTCTTTGGCTTGAGCAGCAACCCCTTTAACTGTGTTACTTCGACAGTTAAAGGAGATACGACAACACGTCCGTCGTTATCAATAAAAAATTCTAATTTATCACCAGGATGAATATCAAGATAAGTTCTAATTTGAATGGGAATAGTCGTTTGCCCTTTTTGGGTCAAGGTAGCAATGCTCATGGGTAGATGCCTTACATAATGATATATTCCTTACTTTATAGCAATGACAAATAAAGGGCAAGCTGAAAAAACAAAAGTGTCTTGTGTGTCAGCATTTTTTGATACAATCACAGCAATACTTAATGTATACCATGCAGAATATTTAAGAGCAGTACGGAAGTCATGCAAGAAAATCTGTGTCGCTTTGATAAAGGCGGCGACGTCTTCTACGAACAAATTTCCGCACTACATAAATCTGTACGCGGTTCATCGCCTGATGCGGCGCTTTATTGGCTAGCCAGAATGCTCAATGCTGGGTGTGATCCACTCTATATCGCCCGCAGAGCCGTGCGTATGGCGAGCGAAGATATCGGCAATGCTGATCCACGCGCCTTGCAATTGGCATTAAATGCTTGTGAAGTCTATGAACGCTTGGGGAAACCAGAAGGCGAGCTTGCCATTGCTCAAGCGATTGTCTACATGGCTTGTGCTGCCAAGAGTAATGCTGTTTATGTTGCATTTTCTGCGGCAATGCAAGATGCCAAAGCGCACGGCTCATTAGAAGTCCCCCTGCATTTACGCAATGCGCCCACTCATCTCATGAAAGATTTAGACTACGGCAAACAATATCGCTATGCACATGATGAGCCAGATGGCTATGCTGCGGGGGAAAATTATTTCCCAGATCATTTATCGCCACGTATTTATTATCGGCCTACTTCGCGCGGATTAGAGAGTAAGATTGCGGAAAAGTTGGATTATCTGAAACAGCTGGATAAATTAGCGAAACATAAGCAATCCGATAGAAAGTAGGGAGTGATGATGCCTCACCAGTTGACAAGAAAAGATGCAAATATTCACTCCCAGCAACGGGGTCCTGCTATTTGCAGCCTTTGAAGAGATATGCTATTTCGTCCCATTTTAGTGTATTTTAGCCTCAGTATATTTAAAAAAATGAGCATTTAAATGAGCAATCTCATCACCCTTGACAGCGTCTCACTGGCCTACGGCCTGGACCCACTCCTTGATGCGGTCAAACTTCAGATTAGCCGTGGCGAAAGAGTCTGTTTAATTGGCAGGAATGGCGCAGGAAAATCCTCCTTGCTCAAAATAATAGAAGGCACCGTCCTGCCAGATAGCGGGCAGGTCTGGCGTGCACCCCATTTGCGTATTGCGCGACTTGCTCAAGACTTGCCGCAACATATCACATCAACCGTTTATGAATTTGTAGCAGAGGGGTTATCAGAAAATGGCGCATTGCTCGCAACCTATCATGCTTTAACATTACGCATGGCAACCACCTGCACAGATAAAGATTTACTCGAGCTAGAAAAAATACAGAAAAAATTAGATGTGACGAATGGCTGGCAATTTGAGCAAAATATCAAAACCATTCTGACACGCCTTGATTTAGACGCTGATCAAAAAGTCGCTGAACTTTCAGGCGGTTGGCAGCGTCGTGCAGCACTCGCAAAAGCCTTGGTCTCATTACCCGATTTATTACTGCTTGACGAACCAACCAATCATTTAGACATCACCGCTATTCAATGGTTGGAAGATCAACTCCTTTTTTGCGGTACAGGATTGCTATTTATCACACATGATCGCTCCCTATTAAGACGGCTCGCCACGCGTATTCTTGAGCTAGATCGGGGGCGTCTCACTTCTTGGCCGGGTGATTATGACAATTTTTTAGTGCATAAAGACGAAATGCTACATGCAGAAGAGAAACAACATGCTGACTTTGATAAAAAATTAGCAGAAGAGGAAGTCTGGATTCGCAAGGGCATTCAAGCACGCCGCACACGTAACGAAGGTCGCGTGCGAGCACTGGAGGCGATGAGAAAAGAACACGCCAAACGTCGTTTAGTTACAGGAAAAGCCTCCTTTAATTTAAATGAAGCAGAAAAATCTGGGCGTCTGATTATTGAAGCAAAAAATATGTCACATTCTTTTGGTGATCAGCCCATTATTAAAAATTTCTCAACGCGCATTATGCGTGGCGACAAAATTGGCTTAATTGGACCTAATGGTGTTGGCAAAAGCACGCTATTAAATATTTTGCTGAGCACCCTCACCCCACAATTAGGTACCGTCACGCAAGGCACGAAACAACGTATTGCGTATTTCGATCAATTACGTCAAGCGCTCGATCCAGAAAAAACGGTGATTGATAATGTCATAGAAGGTAGCGAATTTATAGAAATCGCCGGAAAAAAACAACACATCATGAGTTACTTACAAGATTTTTTATTTACACCGCAGCGTGCACGCACACCTGTTAAAGCGCTCTCAGGTGGTGAATGCAATCGGTTATTGCTAGCACGTTTATTCACACAACCTGCTAATTTGTTAGTGATGGATGAACCAACGAATGATCTCGACATGGAGACATTAGATTTGCTAGAAGAATTACTGACAAATTATCAAGGTACTTTATTATTGGTGAGTCATGATCGAGCGTTTCTTGATAATGTCGTCACCAGCACATTTGTTTTTGAAGGCAATGGAAAAATTGAAGAATATGTAGGCGGTTATCAAGACTGGTTGCGACAAAAACCGTCTGCAGCCCCAATAACCACTAAAAAAATCACCACTGAAAAAAATTCGCCTACACAAACACTGTCCACAAATAAACTAAGTTACAAAGAACAAAAAGAATTGGACGGGTTGCCTGCCAAAATCGAGCAATATGAAACAGAAAAAGCCAAATTACACCAACTCATTGCAACACCTGAATTTTACCAACAAGACCAAACAGCAATCAAGAAAACGCTCGCAGCGTTAAAAGCAACTGAATCAAGTCTAGAGCAACTTTATCAACGCTGGCATGAATTAGAAAATAAGTTTTCTGAATTGAATAGCAAATAAGCTAAGAAAAGACGCAAACGGGCGCGTTCACGATTGGGTCACTGGTAACCGCTGAATAGTTACGACTCATCTAAAAGCGTCGGATTTAATTTTAGAAATGATTCAGCAATATGAAACTTAACATTTGCGTAAGAATGAGTACTTTCGGGTAATGGCAACGGAAAATTCTCCCAAAATTGAGTCTGACAAGGCGCCTGTGTGCTCGATGTACTTGGGTTGTTTTTTAAAAGCAATAAAGTTTCTTTAACGGCTGCTAATATTTCATCGGGGGTATTATCAATAAAGCCTAAATTATTTTCTTGCAGTATTTTTGCTATTGTTCTGCTACTCTTCAAGATAGAACATACTTTGTATATTTCATTGAATTTTAAAAACTGATTTGTTTTTAAATTAACTATTTTCTTAGGAATAAATAATGTCCAACGATACCATGCAAGATCCGGCAAAGGAAAATCTGTAATTAATAGCGGTTTTCTAAAAATTTGCGCCACGCTATCTAATCCGCAACTTGTAGAAATCATAAAAAAACAATGGGCTGTCAGATAAATATCCATAAAATCTGACTGCAAAGAACTATTCGCATAATCAATAACCAATGGATGGTTGATATTAAATTCTTTTCCAACATATTTGCCCATACGGATAACGTAGTATCCTTGTTCTGCTAAGTATTGAGCGGCTTGTTTATAATTTTCAGAATCAACATCTCGATAATTATGGTAAGACCAGTCATCTTGTGAGAGATGTACTTTTAAATAATTT
>MGYE01000061.1 GCA_001801625.1 Gammaproteobacteria bacterium RIFCSPHIGHO2_12_FULL_42_10 | reverse complement strand
CACTGCGAAACAGCTAAAATCTGCGTCCCCCTCTCCTCCCGCTTTCGGGAGGAGAGGGCCGGGGAGAGGAGGGCTCAATGAGCTAAACATATTCTCCCGTCACTCACCTTACACAGCAGCTTTTGTGTTGTCATCCCGCACAGCTTTTAGCACGGGATGACCGTATCTGCCAATGGCTATCAGGCAATGATCTCATGCCATGCAGGTACTGTTGGAAAATAGAGTCCTAGTCGAATGGGCCGTGAATCAAATAATTGAATGGCGGTCTTATAACCTTGCATTTGTTTCGTATGTTTTTTACCAGCTGCAATCAGTGCTGATTCAAGATTTTCTTCATCAAATGTAGTTGTTTTATAATCAATAATCCAACGACAGCCTGTTTCATCGATAAACGTTCGATCAATCACCAAATTTTTTATTTCATTTTTAAGATTGATAGAGATGGCCCATTCAGATTGAGCCTCTGTATGCGCCTTAAGTATCCAATTTGCACGTGTATCCTGTAAAATATTTCTTATCATTTGGTGCGCTGAAAGCACGCTCGATGGTAGGGTCGATGTGGGTAGGCCAAGCTGCATGAGATGGTGATGTATATATTGTTTTTGTGCATGCTCACTTTGTTCTTGCCACCAAGGTGTGTGACGAATAGAAAATGCTTGCAGCATTTGGTGAAGAAAAATACCCAGTAATTGGGGCGTGGGGTCTTTTAGTTTAAAGCCGCCAGATTGATCGTGCAATGCAATGGGCGGTAAGCGGGTGTTTGACAAAGGATGTTGCCATGCTTCACTTAAACGCATGAGTTGTGGTTCTTTTGCAGGCGCTATGTGATCTATGGTGGGACAGGTCGTCTTGATAGGGATATCTTTTTCAATGAGTGGCCATAATTTTTTTAAAAAACTATCGGATTGAATGATGGGAACACCTGCTGCATTCTGTGTAATATTGCAGAGTAAATATAAGTGATGTTTTGCGCGCGTCGTTGCAACATAAAATAATCTATTTTTTTCATGATTAAATTTAATTTTTTGTTGGTTTAAAATATAACTATAAATTTTTTCCGTTTCGAAACCCGTTTTTTTGATAGGCGCAAGGAGGAGTGCTTTATCGTCATCATTCGCAAGATAGGTCATCCAAAGTAAGAGTGCATGATCATCGAGGGCGCCTTTGCGTTCCAGATATGGCAAAATAACCGTATCAAACTCTAGACCTTTTGCGCTATGAATTGTCATTAATTGCACCGCAGATTCATGATGCTTAGGTGTTGCGAATAACTTTTTTAGTCTTGCCAATAATTGCTTGATTGAAAAAGATTCGCCAGCGTTATTGAATTTTGCAAGCAGTGTAAAGTAGGCATTGGCATCTTCTAAATCAGCTTCATTGGTCAGTGACGCAGGACCACCCAGTGCAATCCAAGTATTTTCAATCCAAGAACGTAGCGCCTCTCTTGCACGGTTTTTGAGTGCGCTTTTTAAAATGGGTAAGGTGCGGGCAATGCGTTCTTGTCCGGCAAGACTTAACGATTGGATGACCTCTGTGCAATTTAACTGTTCGTAGAGGATGTTATCAGGCGTATTCTCTGTCAGTAAGGTTAAATCTGAAAGAGTGAGGCCACACCAGGGCGCACGCAAAATAGCAAGCCAGGCGAGACGATTGGCAGGATCAATCAACGCTGACGTGAGTGACACTAAATCTAGAATGACTTGTTTTTCAAATAGCGGATCGATATCGATCGCTTGATAGGGGATATTGGCATCTTTCAGCAGTGGAATAATTGGTTTTAAATGATCACGTGCTCTCACTAAAATAGCAATCTTATTTTCTGGATGATTGAATCGTTCATTCAGAATGAGTGCCACAACTTGTTTTGCTTGTTCGGTATCTGTTTCATCACAGAAAGCAAATATTTCAGGTTGAACGCCTTGCTTTGCCACTCGCGCGATGCTTGCTGAGAATGGTACGGCTGCTTCTGATAAATTATTTATTTCGGGAAATATTTTTTTGAAATAAGTATTATGCCAATCCACAATTTTTTGTGAAGATCGAAAATTGCTAGTGAGTGTGAGCGGTGTGAGCGGCAAAGTGTTGATGCCAACCATCCAAGTGCGAATAAATAAACTTACCTCTGCATTTCTGAAGCGATAAATGGATTGCATAGGATCACCCACAAAAAATAATGTTCGTCCATCTTGTGGTGACCAACCGCGAATGAGTAACTCGATGAGTTGAAATTGTGTATGGGAGATGTCTTGAAATTCATCCACCAGAATATGTTTAATTTGGTCATCGAGTGTGAGCGCAGTATTCGTTGGGGAATCGTCTAGCCCGAGTGCCGTCATCGCGGTATGCATATTTTCTATAAAATCAATTTTGCTTTGATTTTGGAAGAGAATGCGTAATTCAGCCACACTTATTTTAAGGACAGAAAATAGCGCGCGTAAGGTTTGCCATTCGGTTTCTGTATAACAAGGATTAGGTAGTAGCCATAAATTGCTTAATGCTAATCGAAAAGCATCCTGATCTTCCAAGATACTCAGCATATTGAGTGCGCGTGTTTTATAACTTACAAAGCGCGATGCATCTTCTGCTGTGGCAGCATTTTTAACGGGCGGGAAACCCATGCGGACATCTAATTTTTTACGCCACTCACCGTCTTGTGTCAGCAAGAGATGCGCGATGTTGCGCCAAGTTGTTAACACGTTACCCTCAAACGAAGCGTCCTCCTCCCCCCGAGGAGAAGGGGACGCTTCGTTTGAGGGTTTTGCTGAGTCAGTCAGCCTTCGATTCTCCGCTGCAAATTCAGCAAGGTCACATAGTTCCCACATGTGATCTTGCGTAACGAGTGTGTTGAGATAGACAAGATGATCTGTAACAACTTGCGCTAAATTTTTTTCTAGTTGGTTTCTCAGGCGCACTTCATCATTTTCAAAATGTAGATAGGCTAGCCATTGATCTCGTTTGCTTAGTAAGGCGATGATGAGATCGCGTAATTTGTTAAAATTATTATCGAGATGCAATAAAAGATGTGCGATGTCTGAAGACCAAGTGGTATTTTCTTCTAACTGCAATAATGTTTTTTCAACTGCTTCTTCGTATAAAAATTGTGGCAAATCGGTTATTTCTGATTGTGGTCCGCAATCTGAAAGATGAGGCAGTTGTTTTGTTAAATAAGCACAAAATGCATCAATCGTTTGTATGCGTAGTTGATTGGGATTTTCCAGCAAATGCCAGTTGAGTGCTTGGCTATGCTCAAGTGCTTTTTTGGCAAGTGATAAGGTGGTTGAGAGATTTTGATCCCCCCACCCTAACTCTCCCCCGGTGGGGGAGGGGAGTGCTGCAGCCTTCAATGCACTGATAATGCGCACGCGCATTTCATTAGCAGCTTTATTGGTAAAAGTAATCGCTAAAATATCTTCAGGTGATTTCGCATGCTGTAATAATGTCAAAAACCGTTGGACCAGTAAGGTTGTTTTACCAGAGCCTGCAGGTGCTTGGACAATAAACGATTCGGTGAGATTTAAAGCGCGCTGACGCGACGCTTGGTCATCTTCTGTGTGCTTTAATGTTGTTGTATGCGACATAAGGGTTTTAAATGACACCATTGACAAGTGTTGATGGGATCTTTTGGATCAACGATTGCGACGCCATGACAGAAATCGTCGCTTAATTTTGTGAGTGTTGATTGCCATTGTTGTAATTCATTCGACCATGATGGACGCGCTTCAATGCCTTTTATATTTAAATCATGCGCACTGATTCCTTTAAATGCATACTGACCAACGGCCACTTGGGCAAAAGTAATGCCAATGGTCTTTTCCGCATCAAGTAGTGCGTAGAGGGGTAATTGCGGTGCGGGAGGACGTTCGTCAAACCAATCATTAATGTGGCACATTTTGCTGGCTTTATAATCGATTATTAATTTCTTCCCATCAATAAGATCTATTCTGTCAATACGAATTTTTAATTTGAGCTGATTAAATGCAATCTCTGAAGACGCTTCTTTTGAAAAAACTGTGAAAGCAGGTCTTGTTTTTTCAAGCTGCAACCATTCCCATAGAAGAACGGTTAAACGTTGCTTTTCAAGCGACAGATACATTGGACGTTTAGAGAAGGGCGCAATAATCGTTTGTGAAAGTTGATAAGCTTCATCGATACAAGTCGTGATCAGTTGTTTTAAGGTAGATTCATCGTGCGTTTTGAGCGTGGCATGATTTTGCAGTTTATCCCAAATTAATTCTAGGGTTTTATGTAAGAGTGACCCACGATCTTTTGCGCGCAATCCTGGTTCTGTCGTGTCTGTTACGTCTGCAAAGAGACGCCAAGTAGCAAATGCTTTGAATGGGCAGAGTGCTTGATCTTTTAAAACGAATACACCACCTCTAACGGGTGCGTTGTTGGTTGTGACGGGTACGCATGCTTCTTCGACATGCTCGAGCACGCTTGACTGAAAGACCTGGTAAGCAGGGAGAGGCGCTGGTTGAATGTTTAGTTCATCTATCGAGGTTGTTGCAATGTCTTCTAACAGTGGACTCATTTGCAAAATAAGATCATTTTCTTTTTCGGGATAACTAAAAATAAGATGATCGACCGTGCTTTTAAATTGCTGAATGAGTGTCCGACAATAATCATATTCACGTAGAGCGGTTGCATGTGGCATGTGTTGCTTGCGTTGTAATGGTTTGGGAATAAAAGGATGTGGTTTGGGCTTGGGTGGTAGGGTGCGATCGTCCATACCCATTATCCATAAAGCATCAAATGGCATGCTGGCAGCTTCCAATAATCCTAAAACTTGAACGGGTGCATCAGGCGTTTTGGGTTGAAAGATACTGTTTGTGGCAATTTGTTGTAGTGCATGTAATGCGCTTTCTATTGTGCAGGGTGGATTCACGTGATCTAGTAAGGCAAATGAGTGTAATCCTTTTTCCCAATGTTCGATTGTTTGATATTCTTCGCTATTTAAACTTCTTTCACCCGGCCATCCTAACGCTGTTAGTAGTTGTGTGAAGACGACTGTCCAGACGTGATAGGTATTCGTATGTTTGGTGTGATTTAAAATGGTAAAAAAAGTTCGCAGTCTTTGATTGAGTTTGGGGGTTACTTCTAGTTGTTCAGAGGGTAAATGCAGGGTATGTATATTTTTACGGTGTAATATACGATTTATTTTTGCACGTTTAATTTGTTCATTTTCCGCATCTCCTAAAAAAGGTGATTGCAATAGACCGCCAAAGTCATCGATAGAGATGGTATGTGTGTGGAGTGATAATAATTGTAATGCAGTGCCTATGAGCGGACATTGCCGTGATGATTTGCCCGCTGAGATATTCACATTCTCTTCGCCGAGTAAATCCTTAAAAATTTGAGCAACATGATCACGTTTTTTGTCTAAGGTTGGAATGACACAGCCAATATGCGAGCGTTTTTGTTCCAGACAGGTTTTTGCCCAGCGTGCCATCGTTAATATTTCTGTTTGTTCATCTTTTAAGGAAATGCAGTGTGTCTTCGCGCGGTCTGGCAACGAGTAAATTGTGTGATTTTGATAATGCGCTAAGAGCGAGTGCAGTTGTGGCGAGATTTCCGTGAAGCCAACCAAGATTATTTTATGATGAGCATGCCCCGATTGTCGTCCCGCGGCTTGTCCGCGGGATCTAGGTTGCTCTAGCGAGGACTCTGGATCCTGTGGACAAGCTGCGGGATGATGGAGAGAGTAGTGGCTATTTTTTTTAATTAAGCAATTGAGTGCATCTGGCAAACTGGCTGGATCTATCCAACGATTCTTTTGGCAAATTTTATGAAATTTGATGCACCAGCGGTGGAACAAAACATAATCATGTGTGATTTCTTCATATAGCACTAAGCTCGTTTCAGCAGTAGGATCGATTTGCCATTGTTTGAGCAACCCCCATGCAGAAGCGGCCAGTGTTGCAATGCCTGAAAGCTGCACCAGTGCATGATGTAGCGTTGTTTTTGCGATAATTTTTTCCCAGATTTGTTGTGTTTGTTTGGTATTTAAGAGATAGCGTGGTGTCTCTTGCATCGAGTGAGAGAAGGTATTCCACAGGCGCTCTATCCACGTTTTGACCGGCAAGATATCAGGCGTTTCCCACATTGTTTTATCTTGCGCCTGTTGGTGTGCTAGATATTGCTTGTGCAGTGTGGCAGATAAGCGCCTATTGGGCGTTAAGATCGTCGTTTGTTGATCTAATGCGTTAAAGAGAGCGTGATAGGGGGTGGTATGAGGCATATTGAAGGATAGTATAGAGATCCCTTGTATGATTGTCATCCCGCGCAGCTTTTAGCGCGGAATGACAATAGATATAATTATAATGATAATGACTTAAAATGACAAACAGACCATTTTTAGTGTATAATGCGCAATCTTTTAATGAAGAGAGCCGACCCCATGTTACATCGTATGCCATTGATATTATTAGCCATTATTGTGTCCATTTTGCTGTTTAACACAGCGATTCCTTTATCACTAAAAGAAACACTTTATGCAGTGAGTCTGACGATTAAGTCAGTCATTCTGTTTATGTTGCCGATGATTATTTTTAGTTTATTGCTAAAAACAATGGTAGGGCTTGCGAATCGTGCGACAACGATTATTACGCTGATCTTAATTTGCCTTTGCGCTTCGAATTATGCGGCTACTTTTATCAGTCATTTTGTAGGCGAGTGGGTTTATCATTTGGATTTGAGCGTGATTCGACCCAATGATGCGGGTAATTTATCGCCGGCTTTTGTCTTTCAATTGCCAAAATTAGTTGAAAATAATCATGCGTTGTTTGCTGGAATGATTGCGGGGATGATTTTGGGACAAGCACCTTTAAAACGCTTTCAATGGATTGTGCAGCCATTAGATTGGGTGACAACACGACTGCTATGCGGCATTGCTTACCTGATTCCGCTATTTGTTACCGGCTTTGTTATTAAGTTGCAGTACGATGGTGTGATGCAAATGATCCTCAAAGATTATTTGGCGATTTTTGCAGTGATTATTTCAGCGCAACTTAGCTATCTTTTTCTTTTCTATCTTGTGTTGAATCGCTTCAATATACAGGGTACTTGGAAGAGTATTAAAAATATATTACCTGCTGCGATGGCGGGGTTTGCAACCATGTCTAGTGCTGCCGTATTGCCGCTTACAATGAATAGTGTTGCGAATGATACGATTAATCCAGATTTAGCGCGTTCCACTGTGTCTGTGACAACCAATATTCATTTGCTAGGCGATTGTATTGCTATTTCCATTTTTGCTTATGCTTTAATGAAAAGCTTTGGTATGCCCATGCCAACTGTTTACACTTTTGCTGTTTTTACCTGTTATTTTGTGATTGCTAAATTCTCAGTCGCAGCTGTTCCTGCAGGCGGTATCATGGTGATGTTGCCTGTTCTTGAAAATCATTTGGGATTTAGCCCTGAGATGCTGTCTCTCATGTTGGCACTTTATGTCTTGCTTGATCCAGTCGTGACTGCGATGAATGTGATGGGAAATGGTGCGCTCGCTAAGCTGATTGATCAGCTAGCTGCCTGGCGAAGCAGTATGGTGACTTCACCTACGAGTGGGTAAGATCGGCATTACGTAATCATTCCTAATAGTTTCTCTACCAATCCAACCCGCTCTTTCAATTTGTGTGAATCTAGCGTAAACCGTAATCGAGTCGGTCCTTGCATTTGAAAACGATGCGGTTCGTTTTTGAGTAGCTTGATGAGTGCTTCTGGTTTGATATTGGGCTTCTCACCAAATTCTATTTTACCGCCATTCTCGCTCGCTTCTAATTTTGTGATACCCATTGTCGTTGTTTTGATTTTGAGCTCACTGATTGCGAATAAATTTTTAAGAGGTGTGGGTAGCAATCCAAAACGATCGATCATTTCAACTTGAATATCTTCTAGCTCTGCATGCGTTTTGCAATTCGCAAGTCGTTTGTAGAAATGCAAGCGAAGCTGGATATCAAACAAATAATCTTCTGGGATTAAAGCGGTGAGATGTAGGTTGATTTCAGCGCTATGCGCAAAGAGTGACGTTTGTAGGGTGGGATCTTGACCTGATTTAATGGCTTCAATTGCGCGTGTTAATAAATCCATGTAGAGCGTAAAACCCACTTCTCGCATATTACCACTTTGATTTTCACCTAGTAATTCGCCCGCACCACGAATTTCAAGATCATGCGTTGATAAAGTAAAGCCGATACCTAAATCATTATAGGCTGCAATGGCAGCAAGGCGTTCGATCGCATCACGCGTCATGTGTTTTTGATTGGGGACGAATAAATAGGCATAGGCTTGATGGTGTGAACGACCAACACGACCCCGCAATTGATGTAATTGCGCGATACCCAAGCGATCGGCACGATTGATGATGATGGTGTTGGCGGTTGGAATATCAATACCGCTTTCGATGATCGTTGAGCAAACCAGCACATTGGTTCTGCGATGATAAAAATCAGACATGATTTTTTCGAGCTCACGTTCATGCATTTGTCCATGCGCGACATTAACGCGTGCTGCTTTGACAAGATTTTTAATCAGATCAGCTTCTTTGTGAATCGTTGCAATATCATTATGTAAAAAATAAACCTGCCCACCACGCAATAATTCTCGCTCGATGGCTTCTCGAATAATATCGTCTTGATACTCGTGAATGAATGTTTTAACAGACAAACGACGTAGAGGGGGCGTTGCGATAATCGATAAATCACGAATGCCGGAGAGTGCCATATTGAGTGTGCGTGGAATGGGGGTTGCTGTGAGTGCTAAAATGTCGATCTCATGATGCCAAGCTTTTATTTTTTCTTTTTGTTTGACGCCAAATCGATGTTCTTCATCAATAATAACGAGTCCCAATGTTTTAAATTTTGTACGATCTTGCAGTAGTTGATGTGTGCCGATAATAATATCAATTTTACCTTCCTCAAGTTTTTTTAAGATCGTCGTTTGTTCTTTGTGCGTTCGAAATCGAGAGATCATGTCAATGTGAATCGGAAATTTTGCAAAACGATCTTGAAAATTTTGTAAATGTTGTTGTGCAAGCAATGTGGTAGGCGCCAGAATAGCGACTTGTTTATGATTGAGAACAGCAATAAAGGCAGCGCGCATAGCGACTTCTGTTTTACCAAAACCAACATCACCACAGACAACGCGATCCATGGTGCGTACAGATGACATATCTTGCATGACGTGTTCGATTGCTTGTAATTGATCGGGCGTTTCTTCAAAGGGAAATTGTGCTACAAAATTAGCATATTCGTCTGCAGGAATGTGATAAGTGTGTCCTGCATGAGCGGCGCGTTTTGCATAGATGTCTAGCAATTCTGCAGCCGTATCCGAGACGTTTTCTATTGCACGACGTTTTGTTTTTTGCCATTGCTCATTGCCTAACTTGTTTAAGGGTGCATGTTCTCGATCGGCGCCTGTATAGCGATTGATGAGATGAAGTGATGAGATGGGTACAAATAATTTATCGTCGTCTTGATAGGAAAGACAAACGTATTCAGCTTGTTCTTCTCCAACAGTGAGCGTCTTTAAACCCTGATAACGACCGACACCATGTTCTAAATGGACGACTGGGTCATTAAGTTGTAATTCGATTAGATCGCGGATTAAATTTTCAGGATTCTGTGTTGATTTTTTTCGCAAACGCCGTTGCATGATACGTTTTTCATAAAGCTCATTTTCTGTGATCACTGCAATCGCGGGTGTTTCAATGATAAATCCTTGCTCTAATAGCGCAAGCGTAATGCCATAGGGTTCCTTGCTATTTAAAAAAGCTTGCCATGAGTCAAAAGAGGTGGGGGTGATGTGCCTTGCGTGTAACAATTGCAAGACCGCTTCCTGTCTGCCGAGACTTTCTGTGCAAAAGAGGGTGCGCGCAGGGATTGCAGCAGACTCACTCAGCGCGTTCCCCTCCCCGCAAGAGGGAGGGATAGGGTGGGGGGATAAATCTGCAATTACATTAGATGGTTGAGGATTCTGATCCCCCCACCCTATCCCTCCCTCTTGCGGGGAGGGGAACGCGCTAATTAGCTCTCTTTCGGAGATCAGGTGCGCTTCACGGACTGGGAACTTTACTACCGTTGCCTTTTTTGGCATCTCCAGCTCGCCTGCGCTCACAATCAACCTAGGGTAGTTCTTGGCGGTCATTGCGATCCAGTCAGGCATCAAAAATAATTGATCTGGCAGAAGCAGTGGTTTTGAGAGATTGTGACGGCCCGCTTCATATCGCGATTGAATCTCTTGCCAAAATTGCGCGGCTTTTTGTTTGACACCCTCTACATAGACGATGGTCGTATTGTTGGGTAAATAATCAAATAAAGTAGCCGTTTCTTGAAAAAATAACGGGAAATAATATTCTATGCCAGGCGCATATCGTCCTTCGCTCATATCTTGGTATAGTGGGCACGATAAAGGGTTGCCGCCAAATCGATTCCGCCAGTTTTGACGAAAAGATTCAATTGCCGTGCTTGTAAAGGGAAATTCTTTGGCGGGCAATAAGCGGATTTCAGCAATGGCTTCCGTTGTACGTTGCGTTTCTGGTGAAAAAATTCGCAGCGTATCGATTTCATTATCTAACAGATCAATGCGAAATGGGTGGGGCGAACCCATAGGAAAAAGATCGATAATGGATCCCCGTACGGCAAATTCTCCATGTTCGCGAACCTGTTTTAAAGCGATGTAACCTGCTGCTGTGAGTTTTGCGGTAAAGCTGTCTCTGTCTAGTATGTCGCCGACTTTAATCATGAGACTATTAGCATGTAAAAAATGGCAGGGTGGCAATCGATGCATGAGGGTATCAATCGTTGTGATCATGGCCCCTTTTTTTAAGGTAGGCATGCTATTTAGTGCGGTGATGCGATCAGAGGTAATATCTGGGTGGGATGAAAAATGATCATATGGCAACGTTTCCCAGCCTGGAAAATGTAATAGTGTTGGGTTACCAAAAAATTGACAGGCTTCAATGAGACGTGTGAGCGTAGTATAGTCAGGTGTGACGATCAAAAAAGGGTGTTCAGCATGCCAAATGGCGTCACTCAAAGCAAGGCCTATACTGTCACCGAGGAGATGACTCCAATAGATTGCGGCCCCGTCTTTTTGTGGGAGAGGTGGATGGAAAATATCAGCGTATGACACGACCTATGCACTCCTTAAAATTTCTGCCACCCGTGATAGCGCACCGGGGTGGTAGTGTTTATGCGCCAGAGAATACCATGATAGCGCTCTCAAAAGCAGCCTCGTTTGGCGCAAGTTGGGTTGAATTTGATGTGATGTTGAGTGCTTGTGGTGAGACTATTTTGTTTCATGATGAGACATTGGAGCGCACCACAAATGGCGTGGGCCTGGTTGCTGATTTTCCCTATGCTTATTTGCATACATTAGATGCGGGTGCTTGGTTTGATAGTCGATTTGCCGGTGAATGCATTCCTACTTTATCGCAAGCATTGATTTTTTTAAAGGAGATGGGACTTTCTGCTAATATTGAAATCAAACCCGCAAAGGGACAGGATGAGAGAACGGTTGTGCGTGTTCTGGAAGTCGTAGAGCGTATTGTGACTGATCCCCATTCAATTTTATTTTCAAGTTTTTCTCTGATCGCCCTGAGATTGCTAAGACGCTTATTGCCTTCGTCGCAAGTAGGCTTTTTAATGGACCCATGGTTGAAAGATTGGCGGGGGTTATGCGATGAGCTGCAGTGTGTCTCGCTTCATGTTAATGAAGCGCAATTAACGGCAGCACGTGTTCATGAGGTAAAAAACGCTGGATTATTGTTGTTGAGTTACACGGTGAATGATCCAAAGCGTATAAAAGAGTTGTTAGCATGGGGAGTGGATGCGGTTTTTAGTGATGATTTGGGTGTGATATAATGACATGTATTAGCATACTCCCCTTCCTCCTATGTTTTTTATAGGAGGAAGGGGTTGGGGGAAGGAGGTTATATATATCCCTTACATTCCTCCTCTCCCCGCCCCTCTCCTCCAGCGAAGAGTGCTGGAGGAGAGGGGGTTCATACTAACAACCTACGGATGGATTCTATGCCTCATTTCAATTGGATTGATTATGCACTGCTAGCCATTATTGCACTGTCTCTTTTAACGGGCCTCTCGAGAGGTTTGGTGAGAGAAATGATTGCCTTGGCTGCGTTAATTATTGCACTGGTTGTGGCAACTTTTTTTGCAGCACCACTTGCGCAATTTTTATCAGATTCATCAAATGTTCAGCACGCTACAAATCATTCCGAAGTGATTTCCTATGTGACATTGGGCTTAAGTTTTGCATTGTTATTTTTTGCAACGATTATTCTCGGCGCGATTATTGGATTTATCATTCATTTGGTGGTGCAGTCTACTTTGCTTGGTTTTGGAGATCGTTTGTTGGGCGGCGTATTTGGCTTGGTTCGCGGTTTGTTGATGAATTTAGTGATTATCTTTCTTGTGCAGCTCACTTCCTTTGCTGATTCGCCAACCTGGAAACAGGCAGAACTTGTGCAAATGTTTGAGCCCATTGCAGCGGCTTTAGGCGGTGTGGTTTCGCCGCATTTAGAAAAATTAACGTCCGAGTATCCCGAGATTCTGAAAGGCAATCTTTCACAACATAAGGAAGGTATGCAATGAGCGCATGGAATGGGCTAGATTTTTTTATTTTCTTATTGTTTGCTGCTAATACGATACGTGGCATGATACGCGGAGCGACTAAAGAAATTGTTGGCATGATGTGTTTAAGTGTTGCATTAATTTTTACACTTAAGTTTACAATTCCTCTAACAAATTTTTTTAATCAATCCCCCTTGATTGGGGACGTTGTAGACAGTACTATCATTCAGAACTTTATGGAGGCTGTTGGTTTGGGTCCCGCAACACCCGCGTTGCTTTATCAGATGTTTTATTCGATCAGCTTAATGATTTGCTTTATGTTTCCTTATTCATTTTGTGAGGGTGCATTGTCACTGACTGGTGTATATGAGGTATATACTTTTCCATATATGCTTTGGAATCGTAAGGTAGGTGGGGCGTTAGGTTGTGTGCGGGGGTATGTTTTTACATTGATCTTGGTTTCGATTTTATCATTTCATTTGTTTATTGATGATCGCAACACGTCACTGATTTCAAATTCCTATTTTGTTAATTTATTTCAAGACGCAGCGCAAACCTTGGATCGCTTGATTAGTGAACAGAAACCTGAGCGGTATCAAGAGATCTATAAAGCGAAAGATTTGTTTAAAGCGAATCAAGTATTGGAAAACATGGGCACTGAGCTTTTGCCGAGTGGCAGTATGCCACCTGAGCCGATTCCTGCTGCACCTGTTTTGCCCGCGACAAGTGCGGGGGCTGGAACACAAGCAGCACCCGCTGCTGGGAATGGGAATTAACCAAGATCCCCTCTATTGTCTCCCTCCCCCACAGGGGGAGGGAGACAATAGAGAGGGTGCGAATAAAGATTAAAGGTAAATATGAAAGATCGTAAACGGCCTCACAAAAGAACATTGCTTTCACCTCACATGCGTCATCGTCTGCATGAGGGATGGTTATTGATCATTTTGGCGAGCGCCTTGTTTTTATTGGTATCCTTAGCCACATACTCTGCAGATGATCCTGGTTGGTCTAGTACGGGGTTGCAAGGTGTGCCGGTTGTTAATTGGGGGGGTCGAGCAGGCGCTTTTATAGCGGATCTTCTATTGTCTTTATTTGGCGTGACTGCCTATCTTTTTCCGGTACTCATTGTTTTTTCAAGTCGATTTGATCAAGAAAAAGCAGTTGAGCTGCACGCACGTGTTTGGCCTTATCAATTGCTGGGTTGGTTCTGTTTTGTGATCGGATTTTCTGCATTGATGGGTTTTTATGTGACCTTTTTTCCGCACTTGCCAGCACATAGTGGCGGCATGATGGGTGACATTTTCGGACAAATACTCACAAAGTTTTTGAATAGAATTGGCAGCACGTTGTTTTTGATCACCTTGTTATTGTTTGGCATCACATTGCTAACAGGTGTTTCCTGGATGTCTTTTGTTGACCGACTTGGAAAGGTCGTTTTAACATATGGTACGGCGCTGTTTCTGCGCATAAAAAATGGGTGCTCAACGTTGCTCAAACTAAAGTTCACCTCAATGCCTCAAAAAGGACGTATTGAGCCGAGAACGCAAGTGGTTGCAACACGTGCAGAGCCTATGATTGCGCAGCCTTTTGCAGTATCTCCTCCTCCTGCTAAACTTGTCGTGATGCCTAAAGAAGTCGCTCGCATTAAAAAGCCAGTTATTTTGGATACGGATATTCGTTTAGCAGAAGGCGCATTGCCACCCACAACCTTGCTGAATGCAACGCCCTTGCAAGTGGATCAGGCATTTGAAAATACCTCATTTGAAGCCTTGTCTCTCATGGTAGAGCAACGTCTATCTGATTTTGGTGTGCAGGTTAAAGTAGTCGGTGTCTTGCCGGGCCCTGTGATTACGCGTTTTGAATTAGATTTAGCACCGGGTATTAAAGTGAGTAAAATTACAGGTCTTGCTAAAGATATTGCGCGTTCATTATCCGTTGTGAGTGTCCGTGTTGTTGAAGTTATTCCTGGCAAATCGGTCATTGGTCTTGAGATTCCCAATCAAAACCGAGAATTAGTTACGTTGCGCGATATGCTGGAGTCACAGCGGTATGCACAGTCTAGATCGCCTGTGAGCCTTGTCTTGGGAAAAGATATTTCCGGCAATCCTATTATTGTTGATTTAATTAAAATGCCACATTTATTGGTGGCAGGAACGACGGGCTCAGGTAAGTCAGTGAGTTTGAATGCCATGTTGCTTAGCATGTTGTTTAAATCGACACCGCAACAATTACGATTGATTTTAATCGATCCTAAAATGTTAGAGCTTTCGATTTATGATGGTATCCCACATTTATTAACACCTGTGATTACTGACATGAAAGATGCCAGTAATGCGTTGCGTTGGTGTGTGGCTGAGATGGATAAGCGATATCGCTTAATGGCGTCACAAGGTGTGCGTAATTTGTTAGGCTACAATCAGAAGGTGAACGACGCCATTAAACGAGGTGAACCGATCACGATGCCTGGTATTTTAGTGACAGATGAGGCGTCGGCGAAACAGATTTTAGAGCCGCTACCGCTGATCGTTGTGATTGCAGACGAGCTTGCTGACATGATGATGCTGGTTGGTAAAAAAGTAGAAGATTTAATTGCGCGTATTGCGCAAAAAGCACGTGCTGCAGGTATTCATTTAATTTTAGCAACACAACGTCCTTCTGTCGATGTGATCACGGGACTCATTAAAGCAAATATTCCAACACGTATCGCGTTTCAAGTTTCTTCTCGCATTGATTCACGTACGATTTTAGATCAACAAGGTGCAGAGCAATTACTAGGGCATGGCGATATGTTGTATTTGCCACCCGGCGCTGGTGTGCCGATTCGTATTCATGGTGCGTATGTAGCAGATGATGAAGTACATCGTGTGGTGGCTGCTTGGCGTAGTGTGGGTGAGCCTGTTTATTTGGAAGGTGTCACAGAGAGTGAAGAAAGTGCCGAAGGTGGCGAAGGAGAATCTGCTGAACAAGATGCACTTTATGATGAAGCTGTACGCATTGTTCTTGAAAGTCGTCGTGCTTCCATTTCACTCGTTCAAAGACGTTTACGCATCGGTTATAATCGCGCCGCAAGAATGATGGAAGCGATGGAGCGCTCGGGTGTTGTGAGTACTGTTGATCAAAACGGTGGGCGAGAAGTATTGGTGGGGGCATAAAAAGCATGAGAGGAGAGGGGGTCGCAGTGGCTGTTTTATCGCTGTTATTATTTTTCTGTCTCCCCGTCTATGCAACGCCTGCATCCGATTTTGTTGCGCTGCTCAACCAGACACATACCATGCGGGCAGATATCGTGCAAACGATGAAGAACCAACATAACAGTGTGACGCAAGTTGCCTATGGCAAGATGGCCTTGATGCGTCCGTATCAGTTTCGATGGGAAATACTGAAACCGATTCCGCAGTTAGTGATTGTGAATAATCAAGAGATTATTGTATACGATTCTGATTTAGCACAAGTGACGATGAGAACACTCCATGCCACAGCATTGAGCGGCACGTTATTTTTAAGTGCTAGCGCGGCTGATATTGAGCAATCTTATATCGTGACATCATTACAAGAAGATGCGGCACATCGTGTTTGGTTTTTATTGAAGCCGCGCCATACAAACGATGCGACATTTTCATCGATTGCAGTCGGGTTCTTAAGAGATGAACTGCAAGCGATGCGCTTAGAGGATCATTTGGGCCATGTGAGTGTGATCGAGTTAAAGCATGTTCAAAAAAATATTGCGCTGCCGCGTGGATTGTTTGCGTTTAAAATACCAAAGCAAGTCGATGTGATTGATGAGAGACAGTGAGTGTGTTGTTCGGTTCAAGAATGACCCCGCACTTGTTGCGGGGTCTGGTGCATCCTGATGCCTCATTAACTCATGTGACAGCGCGTAACATGAGTCATTAATCAAGTAGGCGAGCCTTTTGGCGATCGGTTTTTGCGAGCAGCAGATGAAGGCGGGGCAGCGCCTGCTGTTGTGCTGACAGGGTTTGATGCGGGAGGAAAGAAAGTTTGATTATTATTATTCGTAGGTTGAGTGAATGCTGGATCTTGTTGTTGTGATGCTGATTTTTTTCTTGTTCGTTTGCTGGGTGTTTTCTGTGGTAATGAGTGGTGAATCTTGTTGTAGCTTGTTTGGTTCATCCCCCCACTGTTATGTGCGGATGACAATCGCGCTTCTTGGAGTTTCTTTTGGACATATTCTACAAGCCCATAAATGCCACCGATCACCGCACCTGTGATAATGATTGCAGTGAGCGCAATGCCAACGGGCGGAAAAGCAACAGCTGCAACGATTCCAATACCCACCGCGCAGATCACTAGGATAAGACCTAAAAAGATTAACCACTCTCGCCAAGTTAATGATCCTGTTTTTGGCTGAGACTTGGGGGTAGTGGTGTGGGTTGGGTTTGTACGAGTACCATGAGCGCTGGCGGAGGTAATAGTTGGTATTGGGTGAGATGTCTGATCTGCATTAACATCAGGAGAGGACGATTGTCTTGATGCATTGTCTGTTGTTTGACTTGCTTGACTAGGTTGTCGTTTGCTTGCGAGAACATTAGCTGTTAACGGAATGGCGTTAGTGGTTGATTCGTGTTGATCACTTATTTCTTTCAAGAGCACATCAATAATAGCACTAGATGGTTGCATTGTAGATTGAATCTCTGTTATTTGTTGAATTTGCTTTGCTATTGCTGTTAGTTTGGTTTGTTGATGCTGACGCCAGTTTTCTATGACATCCGCTGATGTATTTTCAGGCGGATCATAACTTGTCATTTCATCTGATATCTGCTGAATATTTTCTCGAATTTTTTCTATTTCTAGCATTTGTTCTAGTGTCAGCATCTCCCCGTTTAGCTTTGCAATCGTAGCTTCTGCGGTTTGATTGTTATTAACGATTGTTTGTGTATTGCTTGCAATCTGATTTTGCCTGTTTTCCCAATCTCGCACTCTGTTTAGTTGCTTTGTGCTTTCTGTTATTTGTTTTTGTAGCGTTTCTTTAAACACATCTAATGTTGTTTTTTTGGCTTTCACTGTTGCAGATAACACGGCCCATTCTGTAATAATGTGAAGCAAATCAAAAAGAGAAGGGTGGAGCGGCCTTTTTAGTTGATCAAAAATTTGATTATCAGTTGAGTATGGAGCAATGTTATCAGCGTATAGTTGTTTATATATATTAATGAGATATGTTTTTAATTTTGAGGTATTGTTTTGCAAGTCGGTAGCTTGAGTGTAATTCTGTAGCGCATTCAGCAATGCAACACGCCGCAAGCTATCACGCATCAATGTCTCTATGCGTGATTTGGAAGGAAATGTGGTATTGTATAATTGCTCGCATTTTTGTCTTAAATCTTGATTTGTTTTCGTATTTTTTGCCCTCACGTCTTCTATTTGCGTTGCAAGCATTGCGATCTGATCTTGATATGATTTAAGCGTTGTTTTTTGAAGATCACGCGCTGCATGATGCGCGTCATCAGTTTGTTTTAATTGTTGTAATGCAGAAGAAGCGATTATTTCTGTTTCGATTGCTGGCGCTTGAGTTCCGCTGATGTCATGAGTTGATTCAATCTCTGGCTCGCTAGGTGGTG
>MGYE01000060.1:3782-8178 GCA_001801625.1 Gammaproteobacteria bacterium RIFCSPHIGHO2_12_FULL_42_10 | reverse complement strand
ATCGTGATCAGCGCTTCACATAACCCCTATTATGATAATGGCATAAAATTTTTCTCAGCACAGGGAACAAAATTGCCACGTTCAGTTGAAGAAGCCATTGAAGCTCAGTTAGAAGAAGAAATGACAACTGTTGATTCAGCAGCGCTAGGAAAGGCTATACGTGTTGCGGATGCGCCTGGCAGATATATTGAGTTTTGTAAGAGCACTGTTTCATCAGATATGATTTTAAATGGATTAAAGATAGTGATCGATTGTGCTCATGGTGCGACCTATCATGTTGCTCCGTCTGTCTTTCGTGAATTAGGCGCAGAAGTGGTTGAGATTGGCGTTGAGCCAAATGGGTTAAATATCAATTTAGATCATGGCGCGCTGCATCCTGCTTTATTGCAACAGCAAGTATTGGTTCATCAAGCCGATTTAGGAATCGCATTTGATGGTGATGGCGATCGCGTGGTCATGGTAGATCATGATGGTTATATCTTAGATGGTGATGAGTTAATCTATATTATCGCTAAGCATGACATCTCCAATCAATCGTGGCAAGGAGGTGGTGTTGTTGGCACGGTTATGTCTAATCTTGGCTTAGAGCAGGCATTAGGTAAGCTGGGAATTGAATTTTTGCGTGTACCGGTTGGCGACCGTCATATCATGAGTGCTTTAAAGGAAAGCGATTGGCATCTGGGTGGCGAGCCGTCTGGCCATATTGTTTGTTCGCATGTTGCTTTGTCTGGTGATGGGATTATTACGGCATTGCAAGTATTGAGCGCAATGCAAGATGAAAAACGAACACTAGCTGAAATTCGTCAGGGCATGCATAAATATCCACAAGTTTTATTAAATGTGCCTGTTCTGGGTGGCCGGGGATCTGTTGAGAAACCTGTTATTACCGCTACTATTAAGCAGGTTGAACAAGCTTTGGGGCAATCAGGCCGTGTTTTGTTGCGCTCCTCAGGCACGGAACCTGTTATTCGTGTGATGGTAGAAGGTGAAAACACGGCACAAGTAGAAGCGCTTGCCCAGCAATTGGCGCAAGTGGTTCAAGAAGCGCATGGTTAATACTGCTACCAATATAAATTTATAAAAAAACCTCGCATATTTATACAAAAATGATAAGTTATATAGGTCATTTTTTATTTTTAGTGAGGAATAAACATGGCTGGGAAAAAAATGTTAAAGAAACGGAAGTCTGAAAGCAATCGGATTGTAAACACTAAAGTAGCTGCGAAAAAATTACCCGCTATTAAGGATCCGTTGTCCAAGAGCAATATGATTAAAGCAATTACGGATAGCACAGCGCTTGCTAAAAAAGATGTGATCTTGATCCTGGATACATTTACACAGGTCATCAAAAAACACATTCAAATTGGTGGGCCAGGTACATTTGTGTTGCCAGGACTGCTGAAGATCAATGTGATCAAAAAACCTGCAAGAGCAGCTCGTAAAGGTATTAATCCATTTACGGGAGAAGAAATTATGATTAAAGCAAGACCTGCTTATAAGACAGTCAAAATAAAACCATTAAAGAAGCTAAAAGAAATGGCGGTCTCTTAAAGCGTCAATGCACGTTATTTTCACGAAGGCGGCATTGTTTGCTGTATGATACAATTCCCTGCAATCGTGGGAAGATCGTCATATTTGTCATTCCCGCGAAAGCGGGAATCTCTTGCTGCATGATGAGATCCCCGCAATTGCGGGGATGACTATTTCGTTTGCCATTGGTGAGTACGGCTTCGCTAAAAAAGATTGAAAAAGATTTTCATCTTCAACGCTGTAGCCCCTCTCATTACGGTTTGAACTGCCGAATTTAGGTTTAAAAACGCGAATTCTAGATAAGCGTCGCGGCTTTGCACGCCAACATATTTTTTGATAGGATTACGACGCAAAAAAAGCGCGTATAATCCATCCTACTCATGATATGCAGTCGAGTGATTGGGAGCCCTGGGTAAGATCGCTTTTGCTTGCTCATTTTGATAGATTCCAGCATAATACGAACGCTTTAGGGCACAATGTTACTTTAAGTTATTTTTCAATTTTTAAGGTTTTACCATGAAGACGCGTTCTTTTAGTAGTGAAAGTAGTGATTGTAATAAAAAATGGTACGTGGTTGATGCGTCTCAGCAAGTGCTTGGGCGTTTTGCAAGTCAAGTCGCAAAATACTTACGCGGTAAAAATAAGCCAACTTTTACGCCACATGCAGATACAGGCGATTATATTATTATCATCAACGCCAAGGATATTGCTATAACGGGTAAAAAGCGTAAAGAAAAGCGTTATTATCACCATTCTGGCCATCCTGGTGGTATCAAAGATGTTGTCTTTGAAAAATTGCATGCTAAGGATCCCACAGCTGCCTTGAGAATTGCAATCAAAGGTATGTTGCCTAAAAATATTTTAGGACGTTCCTTACTGAAGAAAAAGTTAAAAATTTATCCAGGATCAGAGCATCCACATGTTGCTCAAGAACCTACTCTCATTAATTTAGATAAACATTGCGAATAAGGTAGTCTGTTTATGGTAGCAGTAGCAAAACATTATTATGGTACGGGACGCAGAAAGACGTCGACTGCGCGTGTTTTCTTAAAAGAAGGGACCGGTGAAATAGTGGTCAATAGCCGCGCTTTGAAGACCTATTTTGGTCGTGAAACAGCACGCATGGTTGTCTGTCAGCCATTAGAAGCCATCGGGTTTCGTCAACGGTTTGATATTTCGATTACGGTAGATGGTGGGGGTATCAGCGGTCAGGCAGGTGCGATTCGTCATGGTATTGCACGTGCATTAGCGCAATATTCATTACAATATACAGAAGGCGATGAAGATTTTAGAATTAAAAGCATGATGAGAAAGGCGGGTTATTTAACACGTGATTCTCGAAAAGTCGAACGTAAGAAAGTGGGTCTAGTTAAAGCACGTAAGGCTAAACAGTTCTCTAAAAGATAATGATTGCGTTTTAGCTATCCCGAGCATAAACGAGGGATTACGGCAGAAAGCGCTTAATCCACCCGTATCAGGCTGTATCAGGTGGGGGATCGTCTAGTGGTAGGACTGCGGACTCTGACTCCGTTAACCTAGGTTCGAATCCTAGTCCCCCAGCGGGATCTAAAAACAAATAACATAACAGAGGTGATCATGACTGTAGTATCAAATAAACGCTCTGTAATGACGCTCTACTCAGGTGCTATGGATATCTATAGTCATCGTGTGCGTATCGTGCTTGCAGAAAAAGGCGTGTTATATGAAGCAATTCATGTAGACCCACGCAGTAAACCAGAACGTTTATTTGAAATTAATCCTTATGGCAGTGTTCCTACTCTAGTCGATAGAGATTTGGCCTTATATGAGCCAAATATCATCATGGAATATCTTGATGAGCGTTTCCCGCATCCGCCGCTTATGCCGGTTTATCCAGTTTTGCGCGCCAAAACGAGATTGGTCATGTATCGTTTTGATCGAGAATGGGCGTCGATTATCCGTAAGTTAGAGTCTGGCAAAGTATCAGACATGAAAATTGCAGCAAAGGAATTGGCGAGCTATTTAGTTGAATGTTTGCCTATCTTTAATTCATCTCGTTATTTTATGGGTGAGGAATTTACTTTAATTGACTGTTGTCTTGCTCCAATACTCTGGCGTTTATCACACTGGGGTGTGACGTTATCGGCTGCTGACAATCGTGTGTTGATGAAGTACGCTAATCGCGTCTTTCAACGCGATTCATTTCAGGCAAGTTTAACCGAAATGGAACAAGAATTACGTAAATCAGAAAAAGTTGCAGTTTAAAAGGACGGTATGTTATCTACTCGACCTTATTTAGCACGTGCTTTTTATCAATGGATAGTTGATAGTCGTTGTACGCCTATTGTTGTTTTAAATGCTGCGCATCCTGCATGTTCTGTCCCGGCAGATTATGTTGAAGATAATGAAATTGTTTTTAACATTTCAGAGACAGCTGTACGCGATTTGACGATTACTAATACTTTAGTTGAGTTCAAGGCATCATTTTCTGGTGTGATTCATTTAATTTCCGCACCGATGGCTGCAGTGATTGCTATCTATGCTGAAGAAAATGGCGAAGGTTTTTTTCCTGGCACAGAAGAAAGCGATGGTACAGCTGGTGCTGATGTCAGTCAATCTGCTTCGCCTTTCATTGCAAAAAACCCCCCCGTACTAACATTAATTGAATAGTATGAGAATGAATGCGTATTGATTTTGTATTATTTTATTTATATTATTTGTCTTTATTTATGTTCGTGAGGTTAAATATGAGCCATACTAGAAAGCAATTATCAGACGGAAGTAGCAAACGTGCAATCAATATTTCGCAATCACGCTTAGCAAAAGAGGAATCGTCTATCGCTAGTACAAGTTTGCCTTCATCGTATGATCCAGTTGTTTTGACCAG
>MGYE01000060.1:0-3728 GCA_001801625.1 Gammaproteobacteria bacterium RIFCSPHIGHO2_12_FULL_42_10 | reverse complement strand
CAGCATACTGTAACACATACAGATTCTCAGTTTTCTCCGCCTTCAGGAAGCTCAATAGGCTTAGGACATATCAATGACACAAGTGATGCGTCCACGTTGTCTATGTCTGCCGCTGCGACCCCCAGCCAATCTTCTCCGCGATTTTACCGCGCAGTGTCGCATACGTCTCGTCCACAACGTTCAAGTAGTACGCCGCCAACACTCCCGACTCCTGATTTAAACGATCCTCACCATGTTCGATCAGCTTTTGTGCCTTTTAAGGCTAATAAATAGCTACTATACTGACTTTTGTTTTTTGATTATGTTTTGTATCAGTGTGGCGATTTGGTGTCGTAATAGCGGTTTGCTGTAGGTTTTTTTAATACCGCAAGCTGCATGTTGCTTTCTTTCAGCTGTTGTAGCGTGTGCTGTGAGCGCGATGATGGGTACTTTAAACACAGAATTATTTTCTTTTTCCCGTATTTTTTTAGCTACCATATCGCCTTGCATATTGGGCAGGCCAATATCAATGATAATTAAATCATAACGCCCCGGTTTAAATAATTTCAGCGCTGCTTCACCGGTTTCTGCGAGTATCGGTTTACATTGGAAAGACGATAGTAATGCCGAGATCGTTTGCTGTGCGATATGATTATCTTCGACAAGCAAGATTGAAAGAGCATGATCTGTTTGATATTTTAAACGTTGTTTTCGAGAGGGTGAGATAGCGCATTGTGTGGAATCGAGTAAGGGTGGTTTGGGAGCAACTTCTTTAATTTGCTGCGTCTGAAAGGGTAGATGAATGGTAAATACACTGCCTTTTCCTACTGCACTTTTAACAGAAATTTTACCATGGATGTGTTGGATAAGTTTTTTTACGATATACAAACCCATGCCGCTGCCTTCATAAAGACCATGATAAGCGGGCGTGAGTCGAGTAAATTGATCAAAGATAGTCTGTTGATCTTTTGCGGCAATCCCGATGCCCGTATCCTTAATGATAATCTTTATTAAAATGGCTTCATTTGCCATTTTTTGAGATGCAAGATGTATGGTAATTGAGCCATTGTGTGTGAATTTGACCGCATTGCTGATGAGATTGAGCAGAATACGGTAGAGGCACCACTGATGGCCTATGAGAAGAGCAGATGTTAATTGATCATAATTAATTTGCATGATGAGCGATTTTTTTTGTATTAGCGGTTGAAATAAAGCATCAAGATCATTCATCATTTTTTTGATGTTAAAGCAAGTTACTTCGCTAAAAAGTTGATTTTTTTCTATATGTTCTGTATTTGATAAATTTAAACATTGATCGACAAAACTATATAATTGTTGGCTTGCCAATAATAGCGTTTGGGCTAATTTTAAATTTTTTCCTTGTAAGCGATGCGTTAGAATTTCTGAGAGCCCCAATATGCCTGATAGTGGTGTTTTGAGATCATGATTCATATTGGCGATAAAGGTAGATTTTGCGATATTGGCAGTTTCAGCTTGTTCTTTTGCTAAGATCAAGCTTTGCTCCATTTTTTTTCTGTCAGTGATATCTAATGAAATGCTGATAATGCCATGGATATTTTGCTTGGCATCATACAGAGGTGCTTTTCTAGTTAAATAAACCGCCGGGCGATGGTGTATGTCATACCCGCATTCCTCGTAGGATTTTTCTAGCCCCGTTTTTAATATTTCTTTATCAGTTTTTTGAATTGTTCCTGTAGAAAGATTTTGATCTAGTGATGTTAATATTTCATAGAGATTGAGTCCAATGAGGTCATGCGGTGCGTTGAACCCCAAAATTTTTGCCATGTGCTTATTGGATCCAAGCGTGCGGTTGTTTTTATCTTTCCAATAAAGGTTACCCGGCATGATGGCTAGGATGTTTCTTAGAATGCCTATCTCTTGATCTTTTTTCTTGAGTGTTTTAAGTAAACTTGCTTTGGATGTTGAAGGTGATTGTTTCATATCCGTTGATATTATCGAATTTTGCGAGGTTCAATCAAGTGATATTGCTTGATTGGTATCGTAATTCGTTTTAGAATCACCATCGACGAAGGGATAAAAAATAAGATGAGGAGAACTTCGAGATGTTCGTTCGTGATGATACCTGGAATGCCGTAAAGCAGTTTCCTGCTGAGACCATTCGTTGCCACATGCCGCTCTGTATTGGTTACAAAGAAGACCATTATACCCCATCTGAATTGCTTGTTTTGGCTAATGATATGAGCCAACGCGGGTACGATTTTGCAATTTATTTAGTGCCTAATGATAAAAATAGAGAGATGGTATTGCAAAAATGGTATGCCGATAACGCTGAGTTGGTTGGCAGATATCCTGTCAATATCAAAATTATTTCCGAATGGCGCAGAGAAACACCTCGATGGAAAGAGGCTCGGGATGCATTGTTGCCGGTATTGGATTTGGTGAGCAGCGATTTTTTTGATGAGACTGTTCCATCAGCAGAGCCAGCACATGTTTTAGCCAGTCATTTGAGAGCAGATATTGATAAAAAGGGTGTTCGAGCACGATTT
Source organism: Gammaproteobacteria bacterium RIFCSPHIGHO2_12_FULL_42_10 (assembly GCA_001801625.1). Lineage (GTDB taxonomy): Bacteria > Pseudomonadota > Gammaproteobacteria > DSM-16500 > DSM-16500 > Aquicella. Next base: position 1,221 of record MGYE01000060.1, on the reverse strand, counting down.
CCAGATGAGACAGATGCGCGAATTTATGCACACATGATTGACGAAATGGCAGATTGTGTAGCCTTTATGGTGCCTAGACTGCATGAGGTTACAAAACCAGTTTTGATCTGTAATAGTGCGACGATACATATACAAGCTATCATTAAAGCAATGCTTACAAACAAATTGCTTAGCAAGCAGCAGCTTTTCTTGAAATGCGTACAGACACATATTGTGCATCCTGATATCAAGTCCGGCATCAAGACAAGTAGTGGTGTGCAATTACAAAAAGCGCCTCACAGTCCAACTGTCAGTGACAGCGACCTATCCTCCGTTCGGCGTCGAATAGCAGAGCAACAGTTAGAAGCACTGTTACGCAGTCACGGTATTCCAACAGGTGTCAGTGACAGCGACCTATTCTTCGTTCAGCGTCGAATAGCAGAGCAACAGTTAGAAGCACTGTTACGCAGTCACGGTGGTGCTCCAACAGAAACAGAAATTTATGCGGCAGTAGACGTGATAAGCGCATTGGTGTTCCTTGAGGTGATGAGGCATCATACCCCGCGTGCTTGTTATCAGCCAGAAAAACCAGGCAACAAGTTGCCGTTAAGCAACAAAGCTGACGATAAACACATTCAGCACAGATCAAAGTCGGTTGGTATGTTTGGAAAAGGAAGTGAAGTATTTGTGCCCATTACCGCTGTTACTAGGCACTCACCCTTTACTAGGCACTCACCCTATTATCTGCCTCCATCTCATGGTTCTGTTGATCGTCGCAATAGCAGCAGGCTATTTACTTCCGCTTCATCTTTTAAAGCTCTTAAGTTGCAACAAGATCAAGGTAAAGGAAATGCGGCGACTGCTGATGATCCCGTAATAAGAAAAACGCCAAGTTTTTTGTAGATTAGGCGCGCTTTTGCGCCGTAATCCACCCTACGCATTTTATCTAGTGATGCGGCTTATATTGAAACATCTTAATGACTTTTTGCACTCCTGAAACATTGTTCCACACCCCCGCTAATCTGACCCACCCATACTTGGACCCTTACTAGGCGGCGTAACAGACTCGTCGGCAGCATCTTTTGTTGTTGAAGAAGCAAAGAGACCGCTTGTCGATGCGGGGGGAGTGCGTTTTTCTTCCGTAGGAGCTGTTTCTTGATCGAGCTTCTTTTGATACTGTGCGATCAATTCATCGACATCGATATCACCCCACGATGCTAACACATCCTGAAAAGCAGGACC
>MGYE01000059.1:17047-19315 GCA_001801625.1 Gammaproteobacteria bacterium RIFCSPHIGHO2_12_FULL_42_10 | reverse complement strand
TGATCGCTTTCGTTTATTCTTTAGATGGCACCATCAACCAGAGCAATCATTTTGGCATACTGCCACTTTTCAGAAGGCAATGAAGCAATTAAAAGACAAATACAAGAGTTTAGGTCAGGACGAAACCGATTTAAACAGACACGATGAGGAGCAAGAATTGATAAACTATACGGTGGGTAATTTTTCTAAAAAGACTCAACAAATTCGCTAATAATAATGCGAGCGTGAAGCAGATGATCGGTCGAGCCGATGGAATTGCGAATTAATAAATACATTACAGTTTCATACAACAGCTCAAACGGCACAAGACAAAAAACTGTTTAAATGATGGTTGAGAAATTTTACCCTCCTCTCCCCAACCCTCTCCTCCCGAGAAGCGGGAGGAGAGGGAGTGAGCTAAGGAATTAGCTATATACTGGAAAGCGTTTGCACAATGCAATCACATCATTGCGAACACGCTCAATCACACTTTCATCTTGCACATTGTCCAAAATATCGCAAATCCAATGCGCAACTTGTGTGCATTCTTTTTCTTTCAATCCGCGTGTTGTCATCGCAGGCGAACCGATGCGCAGACCACTTGTTACAAATGGCTTTTCAGGATCATTTGGAACAGCGTTTTTATTCGCCACAATATAAGCCGCGCCCAGCGCTTCTTCTGCTGCTTTACCTGTTATTTTTTTATCGATCAAACTGATCAACATCAAGTGATTATCCGTACCATTGCTAACAATAGAATAGCCACGCCCAATAATCACTTTAGCAAGCGTTCTAGCATTATTTAATACATCTTGCTGATAAACCTTAAATGCAGGTTGTAATGCTTCCTCAAATGCAACGGCCTTCGCTGCAATCACATGCATTAAAGGACCACCCTGCATCCCCGGAAATACAGCAGAGTTTAATTTCTTTTCTAACTCAGGATTGGCTTTTGCTAAAATCAAACCACCGCGTGGTCCACGTAATGTTTTATGCGTTGTAGACGTGGTCACATCTGCAATCTGTACAGGCGAAGGATAAAGTCCCACCGCAATTAACCCTGCAACATGCGCAATATCTGCCATCATCAATGCGCCGACACTGTCTGCCATCTTACGAAAACGCTGCCAATCTATCCGTCTTGAATAAGCGGAAAACCCAGTCACAATTAATTTTGGTAGGTGAAGAGCAACTAAACGTTCTGCTGCTTCGTAATCAATCTCGCCAGTCGTTGCTGACAGCCCGTAAGAAATAAATTGATATAATTTCCCTGAAAAATTAACAGATGCACCATGTGTCAAATGCCCGCCTTCAGCAAGACTCATTCCTAAAACAGTATCACCGGGTGCAATCATTGCCATGTAAGCTGCAGCATTCGCTTGAGAACCAGAATGCGGTTGTACATTCGCATAATCTGCGTTAAACAATTTTTTAACGCGCTCAATCGCCAGTCGTTCTGCTACATCAACATATTCACAACCACCGTAGTAGCGTTTGCCTGGATAGCCCTCAGCATATTTATTCGTCAGCACCGAACCTTGTACAGCAAGCACCATCGGGCTCACATAATTTTCAGATGCAATTAATTCAAGATGTTCTTCCTGTCGTCTTTTTTCATTTTCAATTGCAGCAGAAAGTGTCGGGTCGAACTCGGAGAGGGTTATTTTTGGGAACATGTGCGACTCCTTTGATGATGACGCAAAAAAATTTACTTCAAATGCGCTGTTTCTAATACTTCTTTTGCGCGTTGAGCTCGATATTGTTTCACTGCTTCACGATATTCTGGGTATTGATTACCCAAAATACTCGTTGCCAAGATAGCAGCATTAATGGCGCCGGGTTTACCTACAGCAAGTGTCCCAACCGGAATACCGGCTGGCATCTGTGATGTTGCAAGTAGTGCATCCATGCCATTTACAAATGTCTGTGAAGGCAAGGGCACACCAAGCACGGGCACCAATGTTTTAGAAGCGATCACGCCTGCAAGATGCGCAGCGCTACCTGCTGCTGCAATAAAAATCTGCACACCATTTTTTTCAGAGGCTCTGATATATTCCAAAAGCGCATCCGGTGTACGATGTGCTGAAAGCGCACGTGCTTCATGGGGTACTTTCAATTCATCTAAAGTTAAACTGGCGTGCTCCATGATCGTCCAATCGGATTTGGACCCCATGATAATGCTGATTAGTATATGTGACATGACTCCTCCTGAATATCATTTTGTCTTTTTTGTCTTTGCGGAGATAACCCTCCTCTCCCCATCCCTCTCCTCCCGAAAGCGGGAGGAGA
>MGYE01000059.1:887-17041 GCA_001801625.1 Gammaproteobacteria bacterium RIFCSPHIGHO2_12_FULL_42_10 | reverse complement strand
CGCGCTAATCTGGGATCTTTGGATGGAGACACCCCCTCTCCTCCCGCTTTCGGGAGGAGAGGGATGGGGAGAGGAGGGTTATCTCCGCAAACAACAACACTAGTGTTTAAAGCACCTCTTCCCCGTAAACACCATTGCGATTTCCTGCTCATTACAAGCCGTAATCACTTCGTCATCGCGTTTGGAGCCGCCTGGTTGAATAATCGCACGTATCCCTGTTGTTGCCATACAATCGATGCTATCACGAAACGGGAAAAAAGCATCGGATGCCAAAATAGTCTCTCGAATATGAGCACCCGCCTTGCGAATGGCAATTTCAACAGCATCAACACGCGACACCTGCCCTGCACCGATTCCAACGGTTGTTTCGCTCTTTGCAATTAAAATAGCATTAGATTTAATATGCTTTAACACTCGCCAAGCAAACAACATCGTCGCTATTTGTTCATCACTCGGCACAAGCGCTGTCACGATTTTCAGATCTTCACGCGTCATCACCTGCCAGTCTCTTTCTTGTAATAACAAACCGCCCACAATCCCTTTCATTTCATAATGAAGCGGCACGGCTGTCGTATTTTCAAGAACGCGCACATTAGGCTTTGTAGCAAGTAACGTTAACGCAGAAGCTGCATAACCTGGCGCTACTAGCCCTTCTATAAAAATATTAGCAATAGCCTCTGCAGTGAATTCAGTACACGGACGATTCAGTGCAATCACGCCACCGAATGCAGAGAGTGAATCTGCTTCATAAGCTGCCCTGTAAGCCTCATCAATATTGTTACGCGTTGCTACACCGCAAGGGTTGCCATGCTTGACAATGACTGCGGTCGGCTCACTAAATTCACGCAAACAATTTAATGCTGCATCCAAATCCAACATATTATTGAACGATAACGGTTTGCCTTGATATTGTTGCGCAGACAAAATGCCTGCTGTATTTTCTTTTAATCGATACGCGCAGGCTGCTTGATGTGGATTTTCGCCGTAACGAAGAGAGATAGGTTGATCTTCTAAACTTAAAAGTATCGTGGTCGCCTCGCGCATGTTTTGTGTGCTTTTGAGAGACGCTGGGTCCTGCGCTAAGGGTATGCGCGGGATGACACAATTATTTTCTACGACTCTTTCGGTAAAATAATGATGAATCATCGAATCATATTGAGAAGTGGTTGCGAATGCTTTTTCTGCACCTTTGACGCGCGTTGCAAGCGACAGTCCTTGTTGGGTTTGTAGCTCATTGATAATTACAAAATAATCCAGCGGATCAATCACTACCCCAACCCAAGCACAATTCTTAGCTGCAGCACGCACCATCGTTGGGCCGCCAATATCGATATATTCCACCATCTCATCAAAAGTGAGTGTCTTTTTCTGAAGGGCCTCAGAAAAAGGATAAAAATTCACAACGACTAAATCGATTGATTGAATGCCATGCGCTCGCATCTCATCTGCATGTTTATCTCGCTTCCCTAAGATTCCACCATGCAATTTGGGATGCAACGTCTTAACACGGCCATCGAGCATAGGCGCTGCTTCAGTCAACTCATCAACACTACGATGAATAATACCGGCTACACGCAAAGCCTCACTGGTTCCACCGGTTGAAATCAGTTCAACGCCTAAATTGAACAAAGCTTGTGCAAATTCAACCAGGCCCGTTTTATCATAAACAGAGAGCAACGCACGCTTAATAGGAATAGTTTTCATGAGAGGAATTATAACGATCCGCCAAGGTTACACAAGCGAGAAACGACTATATCTCAGGAAGAACCCATAGCGAACATCTCCTAATATCAGTTACACTATCTCTCTATGAAAACCCTCACCTCTCGTCTACCAGCACTATTTGTATTCACCGTCCTCGTATGGAGTTTTGCCTGGCCTATCAATAAAATTGGGCTCGACTATATCTCGCCGCTTTGGTATACGGCTATTCGTATGATAGTCGGCACCATTATCATGATGTTGCTTGTTTTGGCATGTAAACAACTCAAACTACCTAAACGACGCGATTTACCTCTCATTTTGATCGTTGGCTGGCTACAAATTGGTCTATTCATCCTGCTGATTAATCTAGGGCTTGCTTATATGCCCGCTGGCCGATCCGCTTTACTTTCCTACACAACCTCTCTTTGGATCATTCCGCTCTCTATTCTGATCTTGCGTGAATGGCCTAAGCCTTTGCACTGGGTAGGGTTTATTTGCAGTCTCATGGGATTAACGATGTTGCTGAGTCCCTGGGAGCTCAACTGGTCTAACTGGCACATCATCGTTGGGTGCGGCATGCTCATTGCTGCCTCTCTAAGCTGGGCCATTTCCATGCTCTGCGTACGCTATATGCAATGGCATCAATCCCCATTCGCATTGCTTCCTTGGCAATTGCTAGCCGGCGCGATTCCCATTGCTTTGCTTGCACTTTCTCAAGAACCCTCGCTCGTTATCCATTGGACCGGCACTTTAGTTTTTTCACTCGCCTACACTAGCATCTTAGTAACCGGTTTTTCCTACTGGGCTGCCTTAGTGCTCAACAAAGAATTGTCACCGCTTGTCATGTCGCTTGGATTTTTAATCGTCCCCATCTTTAGCATTGCCCTTTCTGCAGTATTCATGCATGAGTCAATCACCCTCATCACAGGAAGCGCCATGGGTCTTATTGTATTAGGCCTGATCTTCGTATCGCTATAGAAACAACGCATACACGTCGATCATAACTCAAATAATTCATAATATTACCGCAGCAAATATCCGGGCTCATTAGCGGGAATTGCTGGAATAAATGTTGCGTAGCCATATAAAATAGAATAATGTGTTTGATAGGAATAGAATTAAAGATTTCATATCTAATCTTAAATGGATCTTTATGGTATATTTTTTAAGAATAATCGGTTTAACATTAATCATTCAGACTGCCATAAGCAATACTGTCTTTGCTTCAGATTCTACTACCACACCACTTAGCACCTCAAAAATAGCGCCATACTGCGTTTCTAAGTATACTGACGTCATGACACTTCCCTCACGCCTTGGCAGTGGGGAGTGGGTCATATCTTCCAACTCCCTAACTACACCAAAATACGGTGGTGTTTTATGTCCCGGGCAATATACCGTAAGAACAGCATGCGCCGTTTATGCGCTTGATGACTGTGAAGATGGATGCTGGTATAGAGCAGCACTCCGAACCAACTACATATCAGAGACAATTGTAACACCTTCCTCAGCTATAAGCTGTCCTGCTGGCCTGCCTGGGGAACAAAAATTATGTGGTGATAGATCTTATATGCAACTATATTTTCCTGATTTAAACATCGACGTTAGAACAATCTATCGTTATCTTGTTGTCTTTTGGGCAGATGGTAATTCAGGTTTGTTAAATTGCACAATGACTGCTACACAAACTAAAGCTTACTAACACAATCAAAATAATCAATGAAATATCCGGGCTAAAATCGCCCCATATTGTAAGCCGTATCACAAAACCGTTGCACTGCTTCGACCAACGCTTCTCCTTCTAAGCCCTGCACACGCGCCTTCAACGACTCTGCAGTATCTGTTGCCAACACCAAGCATCGCTTCTGCACAACGATCGGGCCTGCATCTACTTCTTGTGTCACAAGATGCACCGTGCAACCTGTTTCTTTAACACCTGCTTCAAGCACAGCGCGATGCACCTCTAAATCCATCTTACCTGCAAAGGCAGGTAGCAACGAGGGATGAACATTGAGCAAACGATCTTGCCATTCTGTTACAAACGACTCGCTCAAAATACGCATGTAGCCAATCAACAAGACAAGCTGCACATCCTGCTGCTGCAAAACAGCAGAAATTTTTTGATCGTACTCTTCACGCGTACAACCTTTAGCGTCTAGCCACAGATGGGGAAGATGATACGTTTCCGCACGTTCTAGAATCATGGCATCTACTTTGTTGCTAATAATTATTTTAATATTGGCTGATAAACGACCTTGCCGAATTGCCTCAATAATCGGCAACATACTTGAACCGCGTGTTGAACCTAGGATGGCGAGATTGATCATAATCGAGAACCTTCTGGCATGACAGGCATAACGCTTATCCAGCATTCGCGTTGCTACGTAATTGCTTCATAAAAGCAATACGTCGATCAATCGCATCTGCCGTTCCAATATCTTTACGATGTAATACTGGCCCTTCTATACGATCAATCTCAAGTTCTGCTAGTCGTTCTGCCGCCGTAATCACATCGGCCACACCAACATAAGCTGCTGTGCGCGAACTCATTGTATAAAGCTCCCCATCGCAGAGCTCTATTGAGCCAAAATATAAATGCGATGGATCGGTTAAAAAACCAAAGTTAACTGGCTCAGGTCTTACAACGCTATCAGGGTAACCCACGGGCACAATATATTTGCAAACCGTTGCTTTTCTTGCAAAGCGTACGTGTTCTTCTGAAAGTGACCCTCTGCACATTGCTTCACACAATGTCACAAAGTCAGATTCTAAAATAGTGAGCACATTGAGTGATTCGGGATCACCAAATCGTGCATTAAACTCAATCACAAATACCCCGTCACGTGTAGCGATAAAACTGCCGTACAAAATACCAATATAAGACTCGCCTGTTTCTTGCATCAAAGCCTGCAGCACCGCATCATTTATTTTTTGCGCTGTTCTCATATCTGTTTGATCTAAAAAAGGCAGACTGTGATCATGATCTGAGTAACTGCCCATCCCACCCGTATTGGGACCTACATCATTTTCAAACGCACGTTTATGATCTTGTACAATCGGCATATGAATTATTTTTTTACCATCACAAAATCCCATCAATGAAAATTCTTGTCCAATCAATCTTTGTTCGATTAAAAATGTTTTACCCGCCTCAACTAACGATCGACAAAACAACAGCGCTTCATCTATCGTATGCAAATGCTCGCCTGCCACTTTCACGCCTTTACCACCCATCAAGCCATTTGCTTTAACCACATAACCCACTTCTCCTAACTCATGCAAAAATAGCTCAACTCCCTCCAGCGAATCAAACAATTGATATTGTGGCAATCCAGGAATCGCATGTCGCTTCATTAAATCACGCGCAAAATATTTACTCGTTTCAATTTGCGCGGATTGTTTCTTAGGTCCAATCGTTGGCACACCTTGTTCCCACAATCGATCTGCCAAGCCTTTTTCAAGCGCAGCCTCAGGCCCAATGATAGCAAGCGTGATCTCCCACGTTTTCACACATTGCAAGATACTATCAAGCTCACTTAAATTGCCCGCCCAATAGCCTACTGTTAATGCAGCAATACCAGGATTCACGTGTGAACCACAACAAAAAAGCTGAGGCGTTGTTTTTGACCGGTGACACGCACTTGCAATCGCGTGCTCACGTGCGCCAGAACCAATGATTAATATATTCATTTAACTAACCTATAATGTGATGATGCGCAGATAGACACCAGACCCCGCAACAAGTGCGGGGTGACAAAACTATATCTGTCGCCCCGCACTTGTTGCGGGGTCGGGGGTATCCTTAACGCACTTTCTCAAGCTGTTTCATCTTTTCTTCTGTAATACCACCGCACACATATTTACCATCCATACAAGCCATACAAGGACGTTTGAATGCCACGCCGCGACGTGTGATTGCTTCTACTAAATCATCTTGTGTTTGATAAAGCAGTCGATCGACACCAAGATATCGCTCAATTTCTTCATGTGTATGCGTTGCTGCGATTAAGTCTTTGCGAGAGGGAATATCAATCCCATAAAAACAAGGGTCTACAATCGGCGGACAAGTCGATACAAAATTAACTTCTGCTGCACCGCATTCGCGAATCATCTTCACAATTTCACGCGAAGTCGTCCCACGCACAATACTATCATCCACCACCAACACTTTTTTATTTTCTATTTCTGTTCGTTGCGGATTTAATTTATGCCGAACACTGCGTGATCGCGTACTTTGATTCGGCATAATAAACGTGCGACCGATAAATGGATTTTTATAAAGCCCTTCTGAGTAACGCACATTCAGTTCATGCGCGAAAGAAAGCGCTGCAGTATTCGCTGTAAAAGGCGCGGGAATCACAATGTCAGGCAAAACATCTGGAAAGGCTGCCATCCAACGCTTTGCGAGATTTTGGCCCATTCGTAAACGTGCACGATAGACGCTCACCTCATCAAGCGTTGAATCCGGTCGTGCAAAATAAACATATTCGAATGCGCAGGGTGTAAATACACGAGGGGTTACGATCTGTCGATATAATTTACCCGAAAGCGATACATAGGCCACCTCCCCAGGCGCTAAATCACCTTTAGGCTCAAAGCCTAATGCATAAAATGGCGTTGTTTCAGATGCAAAAATATAATCACTCTTGTCGTCTGCATTTTTTCGCTCGCCAAAAACAAGCGGTCGAATCGCATGTGGATCACGAAACGCAATAAGTCCTCGACCGATGATCAAACTCACAACAGAGTATGCGCCCTCAACACGCTCATGAACCATATGGATGGCTTTCACTAACGATTGAAAGAAAGCTTCATCATCTTCAGCACGCGCATCATGCAAACTATCTGCAAAGATCTGCAACAACACTTCAGAGTCGAGCGAAGAATTTAAATGGCGATGTTTAACGCTGCGCAGTTCGTCAGCTAATGCTCGATAATTAACAAGATTCCCGTTGTGCGCTAGTGCAATCCCTCGCGGACTACCCACCCAAAGCGGCTGCACATCAACTTCGCTATAACCACCCGATGTCCCATAACGCGTATGAGCAAGCCCCATATTGCCGTGCAATGAGGAAATATTGTCAGAGGTGAAACTATCGCGGACTAATCCCAATCCATGCTTCACATAAAAGCGTTGGTCACTCGTCAAGATACCAGCTGCGTCTTGTCCGCGATGCTGGAGATGAATCAAGCTTTCATAAAGCAATGATGCAACGGGTTCGTGACTGGCAATCCCTACGATACCGCACATCTAAACATACCCTACAACATGCTTTTGAATCCGCTTTGCCACATCAAAAACGCCTTGGTCGTAAACAAAGGTATTACCCGTAATCGTCTCATACAATTGAATATATCGCTCAGCCAAAGTGACCACCAAACTCTCAGGTGCTACTGGCAAAACAGCGTCCCTGTAAGGATCGCAATGATCGCGAAACCATAAACGCATAAATTCTTTATCAATATGATCGGGCGATTGGCCATTTTGCATGCGCTCATCGTAGCTAGCACGCAACCAATAGCGACTAGAATCAGGCGTATGTATTTCATCTACTAAAACAATTTGGCCATCTGCTGTTTTGCCAAATTCATATTTCGTATCGACTAAAATCAACCCGTGCTCGCCTGCGACTTTGCTACCAAACTGAAAGAGCTGCAACGCCATGTTGCTCGCAATTTCCCAATCTTTCGCACTCATCCAACCTTCTGAAATAATTTCTTTCGGTGCAATAGGACGATCATGTTCTGTTTCTTTGGTAGTAGGTGTTAAAACGGGATGATCTAATACTGTGTTCTTTTTAAGCCCTTCTCGAAAATGCACACCACAATAATCCCTCACCCCTTTTGCATATTGCGTCCAAAGCGAGGTATCTGTAGAGCCTGCAATAAACCCGCGCACAACAAATTCTATGGGGAACACGGTACATTTTTTGACAATCATGACGTTCGGATCAGGAATGGTGATTAAATGATTCGGGACAATCGCACTCGTTTGCTCAAACCACCATGCGCTGGTTAAATTTAATACTTGCCCTTTATAAGGGATCAACGCAAGAGAACGGTCAAACGCTGTTAAGCGGTCAGTCGTTACAATCATCAGGCGATCGCCTAAATCGTAGGTATCCCGTACTTTGCCACGATATTTTTTACCAAAATCAAAGGTGGTTTCTGACAGGCAGAAAGGGATCGCTGCACGTATACGGTCTTGTTTTGTTTCTTGTAAGGTGGACATAGGGATACTCTACAAAAATGAAAGCCAAATCATAGCACGGAGCGTGTTTTTATGAAAATAATTACACTCGGTGTCATCCCGCGCTAAAAGCGTGCGCGGGATGACACCGTATATCGATAGCAATCGTGCGCATAAGGATTGCTAATCATATGGGTCGCTAAAATATAATCTACCAGATCCTTCTCAGAGAGCGTTGCATGACTAAAAAACCAGACAACGCTATGCTTGATCGTCTTCACGCCTTGAATACCAAAGTGGTCCTGTAACGTTTGTAATTTTTTTTGCCCAATTAAATCTTCTTTGGCACGAACAAGAATGGCAATGGCGGCTTCTCCTGGAGTGGCAGACGCTACCCATTCTTTTTCCTTACAATTCTGATATAACACCTCGCTTTGCTTAATTTGCTGAATCACGGTAGGATCATCGCAGTGAATCTCCCAGTGCGTTTTGCGATGCACAATGAGTGGGGCATGCATTTGTTTGAAAGTGTTTTGCACAGTCCACGCCTGATTATCTGTCATTTTTAATTCAACAACACATTCTGTGCTGCCAGATGGTGCGGCATAACGTGGGCAGGCACTATCACGCGGCGCATAATATAAGGCCGTTGCTTGCGGCACGCGACCTTCCAAGATAGCATCACGCATCGATAAAAAAATAGGATCGCCATTTTGCGTACGTTCAGGGTGCGGCATCATCGCAAGCACGTTACCACGCTTGTTTGAAATGGCTGCGATATTGTCGATAGAACCATTCGGGTTCACTGGGAAATGTGGTAATACCTGGCCTGCCGCATCACAATACTGAAACACATTGAGTCCCTGCACCTTGATTTCATCTAGCAATGCTTGCGTCATCACAAATCGACCTTCAGCATGTGCAACAGGGATAGATAAAATATTTTCTGGTGTTAAGTGACGCGTAAAAGCGTTACGTTGATAAGTATCTGATAAACGCATTTGTATCCAAGCATTGTAATAACCTGTCCCAAGAATATTTCCATCGACGATACGTTTATTATCAGTCAGCGCCATCACAACCTGATTATGTAGGACACCCGGCACGAGTCCTGCTTCCACTAAAATTTGCGCACCATTACAAATACCGAGTATCAATTTCCCTTGATCAGATTGCGCGTGCAATGCCACCATCAACGGATCATGCGCTGCGATCACGCCTGCCCGAGAGCGATCTTCATAAGAAAAACCACCCACAATCACAAAACCTTGCATTTCATCTAACAACGCAGTCGGCGCATTCCACAAATGCGGCACGGGCACCATTCCCGCGCGCTCGATCGCAAGCATGGTCTCGCGTTCGCAGTTAGACCCTGGAAACTGGATGACACCGATACGAATGGACATGATTAATACCTTTAAAACCTACATCAACCGACTAACCGCACCTTCTTTGTTCCCTGCACCACCTGTCCAATGTTATACACCGAAAATTCGGGGAAATTCTTCAGTGCAACTTGCATCGCACCTACCGCCTCTTTGGGTAGAACCATGACATAACCAACGCCCATATTAAATGTTCGATACAGCGCATCATTCTCTAAGCGACTCAATTTTGCTAACACACTAAAAATGGGCAAAATAGGCCACGTACCCAACATAATTTCTGCATCACAATGCAGAGGTAAGACACGCGCAACATTTTCCAATAATCCGCCACCCGTAATATGCGCCATGCCCGCAATAGGGATTTTATCTTGCAACAAACGGAGCACTGGGCGTGCATAATTGATATGCGGCGCTAATAACGCGTCACCTACCGTTCGCTGTAATTCAGGTAAATGCGTATCAACGGTATAACCACCCACTTCAAATAATAACTTGCGCGCCAAAGAATAACCGTTCGTATGTAACCCACTTGAGGCAAAAGCGACAATACTGTCACCTACTGCGATTTTATCGCCCAAGATCACCGCTTCTTTGTCAACGACACCCGTCACTACGCCGACCAGATCATATTCACCCGCACAATAAGTACCCGGCATCTCTGCCATTTCACCCCCAACGAGGGCGATACCCTGTTCACGACAAGCACCCACCATGCCACTCACTATCTGCTCAATCACAGACGGATCTATCTTATCGTTTGCAATATAATCAAGCAGCGTTAAAGGTTTTGCTCCCAGTACAATGATATCGTTTACCGTTGCACTCACAAGATCAATGCCAATCGTATCAAATTTGTGCATCATCTTGGCAACCATCATTTTTGTCCCGACACCATCCATACTTTGCACTAAAACAGGGTGTTGGTAGGTCGTCATGAGCGATTTCAGATCATACATTGCGCCAAAATGACCAATCTCAGTCAAGACAGCGGGTGAAAAAGTACTTTCAACAGCCGCTTTAATCCGCCGCACAGACTCATTGCCCGCCACAATATCAACACCTGCAGATTTATAATCGATTGTCATGCTCTTGCCTCTTGATAAGATATACTCATTAATGGCTCAATTTATCCCTCAATCCATTTTCCCACGCAGCTTTTGCCTCCAATACAGAAAGATCAACCATCTGATTGATTGAGAGTCGCGAGTTAGTCGTTGTTTCACCTATCACCTGCAAGGGAACCTGCGTGCTTTCAAATAATGCTTGTAGTGTTTTCAGATGATGGCGTGTCACTTCTAAAATAAAACCGCCCGTCTCGCTAAATAATATTTTCTCTACCGGTAAATGACTCTGCACGGCCACCTTCACACCAATTTGATTTTTAAAGCTCATCTCAGCAAGCGCTGTGGCGACACCGCCTTCTGAGATATCATGCGCTGATAATACCAAGCCCGACTGAATCGCTTCATAGACAGCATGAATTTCTCGGTTAAATAAAGAAAGATCGGGTTTCGGCACATTAGCGCCTAATACATGCTGTAAAGCATAGTAAACGCTACCACCGCATTCATCGCGACGCTCGCCAACCAAAACGAGCATTGAATTCGTTGCCTTAAACGCATAAGTCGTAGCACTTGCAACATCTGGCATGACACCCAAACAACTGATCATAGGGCTTGCAGGAATCGCGCTCGTTGGCGAGGCATTGTAAAGCGAAACATTGCCAGCAATCACAGGTAAAGTCGCTTCAGGGTGATCTGCCATCGTCACTGCTTTACAAGCCTCAGCAATACCTTGTACAGCGACAACAAATTCGCCCATTGCATGCGGCACACTAGGATCGCCAAAACACAAACAATCTGTAATGGCGCGCGGGAAAGCGCCCACTGCAACGACATTACGCACTGATTCACAGACTGCATTCACCGCACCCCAATAAGGGTCAATCTCGTTATAACGAGGATTATGATCTAACGAGAGAGCAATACCCACCTTTCTAATCTCTTCTGGAAACCGTGATTCATTAAATGGCTGCATCACACCGCTATCGCCGACACCTGCTTCTATCACCGTGCGACCTTGAACTTGTTTGTCGTAAGTTTCAAAAACAGGAGCGCGAGAGGCAACATTTTCGTGGGAGAGGATTTGTAATAATAGCGAGTTGAAATGACTGCTGCCATCCCCGCGCAGGCGGGGATCCATCTCGCTGTCTACATGGATCCCCGCCTGCGCGGGGATGACAGCATCAGGGATAACAGTCGTAGCAGGCTCCACAGCAGTCACCACTGGCAACACAAAAGGCCGATCGTACTCAATGCCCTTTGTCACATCAGACGCCCTGGCATTGACAAGCATCTCGCCTTGATATGTCACGACAAATAAACCATCGCGACGACTTTTACCTACCAAAGCTGCGCGCGCACCTTCGGAAATATTGGGTAAATCAAACGTCTCGTTATAATGTTTAAGAATCACTTCAACGAATTCTTGAGGTACTGCCCACATAAAACGTTCTTGCGTTTCTGAACATAAAATTACTTCGCCAGGTAAATTCGTCATGCTAGTTGGTACAGCATCTAAATCAATATCAACGCCAAGTCCACTCGCATCGGAAAGCTCAACACTGGCACAAGCTACACCACCCGCCCCTAAATCTTTAAATCCAACCTGCTCAACTAGATTCTTTTCTTGTAACCACGCGAATAAAGCGTTGTTTGCCTTCAGTAGATGCCGCTCTAAAAATGCATTCGGCTCTTGCACAGCACCGCGGTCTGATTTTTCTTCATCTGCCGCAAATTGTTTTGAAGCAAAACTTGCTCCGCCAAAACCGCTATTATCAGTTGGTTTGCCGACTAAAATAAAAAACACTTCATCAACGTGACGCGGCGCGTAAGAATGAATCAAGTGATCTTCGCGAACAATACCAAGCGTTGCAACGGTTACTAAACAGTTATCGTTATACAATGGATGATAATAAAGATCGCCTGCAATATTTGGGATGCCTAATGGATTCCCATAGCCCGCAATGCCACTCACCACGCCTTCATGAATAAAATGCGTCTTAGCGCGCGTAAGCGCTCCAAATCGCAAGCTGTCAGCAACCGCTATCACTTCAGCACCCATACAGGAAACATCACGCACATTGCCACCTACCCCTGTTGCAGCGCCTTCATAAGGCACAATCTGTGATGGATGATTGTGCGACTCATGGCTCATCACAACACCATAACGCTTGCCGGTATGATCGGTTGCAACAGAAACTACCCCCGCATCTTCTCGTGGACCCAAAATCACATGCGGACCTGTTGTTACAAATTGCTTGAGGTGCTTGCGCGTGCTTTTATAAGAGCAATGCTCTGAGCCTTGAATCGACCAAAGAACACACTCAGCCAGTGTCGGAGGACGCTTTAAAAGCGACTGCTGGATAGTCAGCACTTCATCAACAGTCAGGTTGATTTGATGGGCACTGAGCCAATCAGTAATCTGTTCAGGGGAGAGCGCGGAGAAATCAATAGTGTTGGATACTGGCATAATTAAGACCTATCTTATTGGATTCCCTCTCCCGCAGGGGGAGGGTTAGGGTGGGGGGATCAATATCCCATCTCACTCCACCATCTAAAGCTATAGACAACGCCCCCACTTAGTACCATAATTTTCATTTTTTCACCAGGGCCTCCTGCACACTTTTAAGGGGATAAAAATTTAGTGAACGTTGTGGCATTGCAGGGCGTCTCTCAATCAATACATAATCATGACATTTTGCATGATATCAACCTCGAAGTACGCGAAGGTGAGTTTCTAACATTACTTGGCCCTTCAGGATGCGGCAAAACAACTCTATTACAACTCATTTCAGGCTGTGCCGAGCCTGTTAAAGGCCATATTTTTATCGACAACAAAGATGTCGTCGGCCTACCACCCCACAAACGTCATGTTCATACCGTTTTTCAGAGTTACGCACTGTTTCCACACATGACCGTTTATGACAATATCGCTTTTGGATTGCGCTGCCAAAAAAAGACCTCCCTCAGCGAAATGGATACACGCATCAAAGCTATTTTAAAAATGGTCCGTTTAGAGAAATATGTCGCACGCAAACCTCACCAATTAAGTGGCGGACAACAACAGCGTGTTGCGATCGCACGCGCTATTGTCAACGAACCACGTGTACTTTTACTTGATGAACCGCTCTCTTCGCTCGATTACCGCTTACGAAAAAACATGCAGCTTGAACTCAAACGCTTGCAGAGACAATTGGGCATCACTTTTATTTTCGTTACGCACGACCAAGAAGAAGCGCTTTCCATGTCTGATCGAATCGTCGTCATGGCAGACGGTAAAATCGAGCAAATTGGCACGCCAAGAGAAGTTTATGAAAATCCAAAAAGTCTGACTGTTGCTAGATTTATTGGAGAAGTGAATATTTTTGATGCTGTGGTTGTTGAGATGAGTCATCACAAAAAACTCATCGTCAATTTACTCGATCAAATACGCGCGACCGCCTGTACACATGCACACGCGCCGGGCGAAAAAGTACATGTGCTCATTCGACCAGAAGATGTCAGGGTGTGGGGACAATCAGAAGTCACCGATTCAAGCCATATGTTTGCAGGCACAGTAGAAGAAGCCATCTACAAAGGCACAACCGTTGATGTCATTGTGCGACTGACTGCAAACCATCACGTCATCACTGCATCAGAATTTTTCAATGAAGACGATGATCGCTTAGAATACAAAATGGGCGAACCTGTCTGGGTCAGCTGGGCTTCTGGCTGGGAGGTCGTTTTGCCATATGAAACTGAATAACGGTTTTCGTAATAATACATTAATACTCATCTGGCTGTGGCTTGCTTTATTTGCATTGCTACCACTTTGCATGATCGTGCTCGAAAGTTTTTCAACACATCAAACACCTCAACCAACACTCACAGAATTTACTCTCGACAACTATCGCTTTTTAATCAATACCGCTTACTTCATGGTTTTTGAAAAATCACTATTGATCGCAGGTAGTGTCACCTTGCTATGTCTGCTACTCGGCTATCCCTTTGCCTATATCGTTGCGCGCATGAATGACACCGTTAAAAATTATTTAATCTTGTTTGTCATTATTCCCTTTTGGACTAGCTCTTTAATTAGAAGTTACGCGCTCATCGCTATCTTAAAAACCAAAGGTATTCTTAACTCTATTTTATTATCACTCGGCATCATCCATCAGCCGCTTGCAATCTTATTTACAAATTATGCTGTTATCTTGGGTCTCGTTTATAATCTATTGCCTTTCATGATTTTGCCTGTATTAACTAATATTGAACGATTAGATTACAGACTGGTACAAGCTGCGCGTGATCTTGGCGCTAATTGGCTCATCACGTTTGTACGCATTATTTTGCCACTCACAATGCCCGGCATCATCGCAGGCTCCATTCTTGTCTTTTTGCCAGCAATGACCATTTTTTATATCCCAGATATTTTAGGGGGCGCCAAATCTATTCTGCTTGGCAATCTCATCCAGAACCAATTCCTTATCGCGCACAATTGGCCGTTAGGATCTGCCATTAGCACGCTTCTAACGCTCATACTCGTTGCCTTGGTGCTTATTTATTGGAAAATGACACGTAGCAATAAAAAAAGTGAATGGCTATGAAAATGAGTTACCTATCTTTAATTTATTTTTTCTTCTACATGCCAATCTTTATTCTGGTGCTGTACTCATTCAATAATGCACACTATTCTCTCGTGTGGCATGGCGCAACCTGGCATTGGTATCAAGCATTATTTAACGACTATGATTTATGGATTGCGACATGGCACTCACTCATCTTAGGCGTACTTGCAGCGAGCGCTGCCATGATCATTGGTTTGCTAACAGCAACCATATTGTATCGATACGAATTTTTTGGACGTTACCTTTTAAATGGATTGCTATTCGTGATGATTTTATCGCCAGAAATTGTCATGGGTGTTGCATTACTCATTCTCTTTACAACTATTCAACTGCCACTTGGATTTATTAGCTTACTCTTGTCGCACATTAGCTTCTGCATACCCTTTGTTGTTGTCACTATTTATAGTCGCTTAGTCGGTATCGATAAAAATATTTTCGAAGCAGCAAAAGATTTAGGCGCAACCGATTGGATCGTCTTTACACGCATTCTGGTACCCCTCGTCGCCCCTGCTCTCCTTGCAAGCTGGCTCTTAAGTTTTACGCTCTCGCTAGATGATGTGATCATCAGCTATTTTGTCGCAGGCCCTGAATTTGAAATTCTACCGCTACGCATTTACTCGCTCGTTCGTTCAGGTATCAAACCAGAATTAAATGCACTATGCAGCGTGTTATTTGTGATTACCTGTGCGCTGGTTATCCTGTCGCAACTAGCACTGAGAAAACCAAAAACATCCGAAATAAATTAGCGCTCCCCTCCCCCACCGGGGGAGGGTGAGGGTGGGGGGATCAATCCTTGCAACAACATTATTATTTTTTTAAAAGAATGGCTATAAAGTCGTCATTGCGAGGCGTGTTTTTGACGCCGAAGCAATCCAGAAAGTCAGCAAATTTAGCAAAGCTACATCTTTCTGGATTGCTTCACCCACTACGTGGGCTCGCAATGACGATTTGTTCAACAACATCGCCTGTGGGGGAGGGGAGCTTCGTTGCTATGATCAAATGCATCCTAATATTTCTTCTCACCCTCACCCCAACCCTTGCCTTCAGCAAAACTGAAGTCGTTAATATCTATGCCTGGACGGGCGAACTCCCAGGTGCACTCATTCAGCAGTTTGAAAAGGAAACCGGCATTAAAGTTAATTTTTCTGAATATGAAAATAACGAAATCATGTATGCCAAATTACGCGCAACACCAAAGAGCGGT
>MGYE01000059.1:0-768 GCA_001801625.1 Gammaproteobacteria bacterium RIFCSPHIGHO2_12_FULL_42_10 | reverse complement strand
TAACGTACCGTTTATTTGGGGCGTCACGGGCATTTTTATTAATCAAACTTATTTCCCTTCTTTAAAAATAACAAAATGGCAAGATTTTTGGCTGCCAAGATTTAATAATCAACTACTCATGCTAGATGATATGCGCGATTCATTTTCCGTTGCGCTCCTCTCATTAGGCTATACTGCCAACGACACTCATCCTGCGCATATTCGCGAAGCTTTTTTAAAATTAAAAGCGCTCATGCAAAACATTAAAATGTTTTCAACAGAAACCGTTGTCTCCATGATCATCGACGAAGACGCAACCGTTGGTATGGCATGGAATGGCGATGCATTGAAAGCATCCGAAGAAAATCCGCATGTTCAATTTGTTTTCCCAAAAGAAGGTTTTACAATCTGGATTGATAGTTTTGCCATTCCCAGAAACGCACCACACAGAAAAGCCGCCTATCAATTTATTAATTTTATTTTACGCCCTGAGATCGCCAAACAAATCGCCCTCGAAACAGGCTACCCCATTGCCAATCTATCAGGCCAGAAATTACTACCTAAACACATTCAAACAGATCCCGTTATCTACCCTTCTGAGACTGTTTTAAAACGCGGGCAATACTTGTTGGATATCAACGATGAAACGCTTGCTCTCTACGAACAGTATTGGGAAGAACTGAAAATGGGAACCTAGCCCGGATATTTCATCATACTAGCGTAACGAGGGCGTGAAAATGGCTTGTCTGCAAGGCGCAAGAAGAAAAATGGCTGGGAGCATATTGTATA